>NZ_JBSGBN010000259.1:0-4627 GCF_053601275.1 Streptomyces sp. NPDC004752
CGGCGGGGAAAAGGTCAACGGGAGGCGTCGGCACGTCATCACGGACAGTGTCGGTCTGCTGCTGATGGTGCTGGTGACGGCCGCGAACGTGACCGACCGGCACCGGGCAAGGACGGGCGGCAGCGTGGTGGCGCCGGGTCCCCGGGTATGTGCCGGTCGTTGAGCAGCGTGTCATGCCGTGCGGTAGGCGGCGGGCGTGATGCCGTAGGTGCGGGTGAACCATCGAGTGAGGTGGGCCTGGTCGGCGAAGCCGGTCTCGGCGGCAGCCGAGGCCGGTGTCATCCCCTCGGCGAGGAGTGCGCGGGCTCGGCGCAGCCGCAGATCGCGCTGGTAGTCGCTGGGGGCGAAGCCGTAGGTGGTGCGGAAGGCCCGGTACAGCGTGAAGCGGCTGCATCCGGCCGCTCGCGCCAGGTCGTCGGCGGAGATGTTGTCGGCGAACCGCTGCCGCAGGAGACGGCGGGCCCGGTCCAGGGCGGCGAGGTCCGTGCGGCCCGGCCGGTCCGGCACAGGTGTGGGCTTCGTCGACGCGTGACGGCTCAGGAGCAGGACGGCGGCGGTGAGGCGTTCCTCGACGACCAGGCGGGGCGCGTTCTCGGTGACCGCGGCGTGGAGGCGGGCGACGGCTCGGGCCAGGGCGGGGTTGTCCACGACCGGGGTGTCGAAGAGTGGCAGCCCGGCCGTGCCGGGCGCGGCGTCGGCGAGTACGTCTCGGACGTGGTCTTCGCCCAGGTGCAGCACCCGGTAGCGGTAGCCGTCGTGGACGGCCGACTGCCCGTCGTGAGGGTCGTCCGGATTGAACGCCATGACCAGCCCAGCCGCGCTGACGTACCGCCCTCCCCTGCACACGAAAGACTGCGCACCGTGATCGGTCACTCCGAACGAGTACGTGTCGTGGGCGTGCATCGGATACGCGTACCGCTCGAAGCGGGCGTCCAGGGCTTCCAGCGCCAGCCCGGGAACCCGCCAGTAGGCGGCGCGCTCTCCGGAAGACGTCATGTCCCCATTATCCCGCACGAGCGTTCAAGCCCCCGCCCCTGCCCAGGGCGCACGCTGGACTCATCGCCTCCAGCAGCGAAGGAACCACACGCATGACCGAGAACGCCTCGACAGCACCGGCGAGCCCCGACGAAACCGAGAAGGTGCGCCTGGCCTTCTACCACGGATTCGCTCGCACCGGACGCGCACCGAGCGTCCCGGAGCTCTCCGCACTCACCGCACTCGCCCCCGATCGGGTACGCCAGGAACTTCGCACCCTCCACGCACGCCACGACCTGGTCCTGGACCCGCAGGACGAAGACCAGATCGTGATGGCCCACCCCTTCGCCTCCGTACCACTCGGCTTCTCCGTCATGGGGACGACGCGCACCCTGTGGTGGGGCGGCTGCGCCTGGGACTCGTTCGCCCTGCCCCACCTGCTCAAGGACGAGCCCGACGTCCTGGTCGCCACCCGCTGCCCGGCCTGCGACAGCCCGCACGCCTGGGTCGTCGGCCGCCAGGCGCCCCCGAAGGGCGACCAGGTGGCCCACTTCCTCACCCCCATGAGCCGGGCCTGGGACGACGTCGTACACACCTGCGGCAACCAGCGCCTCTTCTGCTCCACCGACTGCGTCGACACCTGGCTGCACAAGGCGGGGCACGAGCGCGGCTACGTCATGGACCTGACCACGCTGTGGCGCTTCGCCAGCGACTGGTACACCGGACGCCTGGACGCGGGCTATGTCCGCCGTGACCCCGCCGCCGCAGCCTCCTACTTCGCCGAAGTCGGCCTGCACGGCTCCTTCTGGGGCCTGCCCGACTGAGATCCGCACTCCGTCCTGCGCTCAGCGCGGACCATCGCCCGGCCAAGCCTCCGACCATGAAGTGCAGCATCTCGGCCGATACAGGTGCGTGGTCCTGGTCGGAGTGCCAGAGGATGTGGGGTCGGTGACGGCGGCACGTGCACGATCAGCGCTGCGCCGTTACTGGGCGGGCCTGGCCACGCGGATCGTGGCCGCCATCCCCCACGTGCTACAGGCGCAACGTTTGCTGACAGCTAGGGTCGAATGCGACCACCGACACGGGGAGCAGCATGGCCAACCTGGTCTACAAGAGGGTGTCGACCGATCAGCAGTCGACCGACCGTCAGAACCTTGTCCTGGCCGAGGCCGACATCGAGGAGCCGGTCACGTTCGAGGAGGAGGGCGGCGCCTCCAGCCGCCTCCACCCACTGGAGCGCCCGAAGTTCGGCGAGCTGCTGACGTACGCGCGGCCGGGCGACACCGTGCATATCTCCGAGATGTTTCGACTGGTCCGTGGCACCCAGCACATCCTCGACGTGCTCGACGTCCTGCACCGCGACCGCCTCGCCCTGCGCATCCATGATGGCGCGTTCTCCGCGATGGACCTCACCGCCCGCCACCCGCGTACCGGCGAGCTGCTGTCCACCGTGAAGTTCATGGTGCAGACCCTCGCCGCCGCCGGCGAACTCCAGCGCGACCTACAGCGGGAGCTGACCTACGACGGACTGCGGGCCGCCGAGGCCAAGGGCAGCAAGGGCGGGCGCCGCCCCGCCGTCCCGGCCGCGAACACCGAGAGCGTCCGTACCGCGTACCTGGAAGGCCGGTCCATCGCGGCCCTCGCCCGCGAGCACAGTGTCAGCCGCGGCGCCATCCGCACCGCTGTCGTGGACCTCCTGCCCGAGTACACGGCCGCCGACCCGTGCGCCCCGGCCCCGGAACAGCCAGTGGTCCTCGACATGCCGGGCAAGGTCGCCGACTTCCTCCGCGCCGCCGAACTGGAGCCCGTCGAGCGCGCCACGCTCGACCAGGGCGTGACTGTACGGCGCGGCCAGGGCTACACCCTTCGCGTCACTGCCGTGCCCGCGGTCCACCGCCAACTCCTCGACCGCTGCCAGCCCCTCGACGGCACCGCGGCGGTCCCGGCCCAGCGCAAGGCCCGCCGCGAGTACGAGAACCGCGTCAACGCACACCCGGTTGCCAGCCCGCGTTGAGCGGAGCGAGCACCACACCCGCCAAGATCAAGTACTGGCGGCTTTTGGGCTTACCTCGGCGCCACCCCTTCCAACACCGCCTCCGCGTCCGCGAGTTCAGCAGCGATCCGCTCCATCACGACGCGAAGCTCCTCCGCCCGCACCCGGACAGCTGCCTCCCGCTCCTCCAGCAACCCCATCACCGACGGCATCGGTCATCTCCACATCACTGAGAACGGACTGATCACCCGAACTCTCCCGCAGCGACACCGAAACCACGCCCGAACAGCGGAAACTCAACGCTCGCATCCGGAAAGACAACGGCTTCTGAGATCACGCCGCTCTGAAAGCGCCCTGGTTGTTTGGAGCGCGGTCCAGGACGATGCCGCGGTGGGCATAGAAGCGGTCCAGGGTCTTCAGCGGCAGGGTGACGAACTGCTGGGACCGGCCATGGAAGCCGGAAGGGTTGTGCACGGTCAGGGTGCCGGGCGCGGTGCCGACGGCCAGGACCAGGTGGCCGCCGGTATGGGGCGGGGTGGTGTCAGACGTGCGCACGGAGGGGTGAACCGACAGCATCACTAGGTGTCCGGCGCGGATGTGGCCGGCAACCTGGTGCAGGGGAAAGTCGGTGTGGATCTGCGCGTCGAGGGCGTGGTGGCGCCGGGTGTGGGCGGCGAAGGGAGTGTAGATGAGGCCGTCGAGGCCGCCGTCAGGGCGGTGGACGTATGCGCCGACGGCGGTGTAGTCGCGGGCGAGATCCATCGCACGGGGCGGGGATGCGCGGGTGTAGTGATGCAGGGCCATGCGCAGGCAGGCCATGCCGCACAGGCGTCGGGACCACCATGCGTATTCGTCGGGGGTGGTGGCGCCGGATGCGGCCCAGGCGGGGTCGTGGGCCGCCGAAACCTGGCCGGTGATGATCTGCTCGACGAGTTCGGGGGTCTCCCACTGTGCGTAGTACGGCACGGGATGGACCACGACACCGGTATCGGTGCGTGGCGGGGTTCCGGGGTGAGCGTCGGTAGTCAGCGCTGGTCCTTCCGGGTGGGTGTGGCGGCGCGTTCGCGCTGCCGGGTGGGCTGGTGGGAGTTCTCGGCCCGGTTGTTCAGGCCCTTGTGGGAACGGTGCTCGACGGAGGGCATGACCCCGCGGTGGACCGCGCCGTAGGAGCGCAGCTTGTCGGTGACCATCACCCGCGGCACCGAGCAGGTCTTCTTGAGCAGTTTGCGGAGGAAGCGCCGGGCCGCGGCCTTGTCCCTTCGGCTCTGGACCAGGATGTCGAGCACGTTGCCGTCGGCGTCCACGGCGCGCCACAGGTACTTCAGCTCACCGTTGATCTTGATGAAGACCTCGTCCAGGTGCCATTTGTCCCCAGGCCAGGGCCGCCTCCGGCGCAGGCCGTTGGCGTAGACCTGCCCGAACTTCGCACACCGGCGGCGGACCGTCTCGTGGGAGACGAGCACGCCGCGCTCGAGCATCAGCTCCTCGATCTCCCGGAACGACGGCGGGAAGCGGAAGTACAGCCACACGCAGTGGGAGATGATCTCCACCGGGTACCGGTGCCCCTTGTACGACGGCGCCGCGCTCCCCGCGACGATCCCCCTCCACCGTGATCAACTCGAACATCCTCCCACGCCATTCGCCAACGTGACAGTGCCG
>NZ_JBSGBN010000260.1:0-4359 GCF_053601275.1 Streptomyces sp. NPDC004752
GGCCGGCGCCGGGGCGGGCGCGCCCGTGCCGTCGTCGATCACGGCCAGCTCGGCGCCGACCTCGACGGTCTCGTCCTCGGCGACCTTGATGGAGGCGAGCACGCCCGCGGCGGGCGCCGGGATCTCGGTGTCGACCTTGTCGGTCGAGACCTCAAGCAATGGCTCGTCGGCCTCGACGCGTTCGCCTTCGGCCTTCAGCCAGCGCGTGACAGTGCCCTCGGTGACGCTCTCGCCGAGCGCCGGAAGGGTTACGGAAACCGCCATGGTTTCGGTTGCTCCTAACGAATTGCGGAAGTCTGTGTCGTCGCGTCCGTTGACCGAAGGCTCAGTCGTGGGCGTGGAGGGGCTTGCCGGCCAGGGCCAAGTGGGCCTCGCCGAGCGCCTCGTTCTGCGTCGGGTGGGCGTGGATGAGCTGGGCCACCTCGGCGGGCAGCGCCTCCCAGTTGTAGATCAGCTGGGCCTCGCCGACCTGCTCGCCCATGCGGTCGCCGACCATGTGGACGCCGACCACGGCACCGTCCTTGACCTGGACGAGCTTGATCTCGCCCGCGGTGTTCAGGATCTTGCTCTTGCCGTTGCCCGCCAGGTTGTACTTCAGAGCGACGACCTTGTCCGCGCCGTAGATCTCCTTGGCCTTGGCCTCGGTGATGCCGACGGAGGCGACCTCCGGGTGGCAGTACGTCACTCGCGGCACACCGTCGTAGTCGATCGGAACGGCCTTCAGCCCGGCCAGCCGCTCCGCCACCAGGATGCCCTCGGCGAAACCGACGTGCGCGAGCTGGAGGGTCGGGACGAGGTCGCCGACGGCGGAGATGGTGGGGACGTTGGTACGCATGTACTCGTCGACCAGGACGTAGCCGCGGTCCATGGCGACACCCTGCTCCTCGTAGCCCAGGCCCTGGGAGACCGGGCCGCGGCCGACGGCGACGAGCAGGATCTCGGCCTCGAACTCCTTGCCGTCGGCGAGGGTGACCTTGACCCCGTTCTGGGTGTACTCGGCCTTCTGGAAGAAGGTGCCGAGGCTGAACTTGATGCCGCGCTTGCGGAAGGCGCGCTCAAGGAGCTTGGAGGAGTTCTCGTCCTCGACCGGGACGAGGTGCTTGAGGCCCTCGACGACCGTGACGTCCGAGCCGAACGACTTCCACGCCGAGGCGAACTCGACGCCGATGACACCGCCGCCCAGGATGATCGCGGACTGCGGCACGCGGTCCAGGACGAGGGCGTGGTCGGAGGAGATGATGCGGTCGCCGTCGATCACCAGGCCCGGCAGGGACTTCGGCACGGAACCCGTCGCGAGCAGGACGTGCCGGCCCTGCACACGGCGGCCGTTCACGTCGACGGAGGTCGGGGAGGACAGTCGGCCCTCACCCTCGATGTAGGTCACCTTGCGGGAGGCGATCAGGCCCTGGAGGCCCTTGTACAGGCCGCCGATCACGCCGTCCTTGTACTTGTGGACGGCCGGTACGTCGATGCCCTCGAAGGTGGCCTTGACGCCGAACTGCTCGCTCTCGCGGGCCTGGTCGGCGATCTCGCCCGCGTGCAGCAGGGCCTTGGTGGGGATGCAACCCCGGTGCAGGCAGGTGCCGCCGACCTTGTCCTTCTCGATCAGGGCGACGTCCAGGCCCAGCTGAGCCCCGCGCAGGGCCGCGGCGTAACCACCGCTGCCACCGCCGAGGATCACTAGGTCGAAAACGGTGCTGGCGTCGTTCGCCACGTCACGTCCTCCATGCATGTGCGCCGTACGCCGGGCCCCTTGGTCCCATCCGGGGGGTTGACCGGTCGGTCGGCTGGTGTCCGGCCGCTCTTTTTTCGGCCCTGTGGTGGGGGCCCTGTCCTGCCGCGCTCCATCTTCGCACCTGCCGAGGGTGGAAGGGACGTGGGGCCGGGGTGTGAGACACCCCACGATCCCACCCACCACCAAGAGCCGTGCCCACAGGCCCGCACGACCACCCACGACGAACCCGCAGCCGACGAACCCCCCGCACCACCCCGAAGGGGCGCGGGGAACTGCGCGACCAGCCACGACGGAGCCGCAGCCGACGGACTGCCCGCATCACCCCGAAGGGGTGCGGGGAACTGCGCGAATAGCCACGACGAACCCGCGGCCGACCACCTACCCGCACCACCCCGAAGGGGCGCGGGGAACTGCGCGACCAGCCACGCACGGCCCGCAGTCGCCCGCATCCCTCAAGACACCGAGTCGGCAGGCGCACTCACACGGAACCCGAGCCGGGAGGCGCTGCCGTCAGCTCCGCGAGCCGCACCAGCGTCCGCACCGCCGAGCCCGTGCCACCCTTCGGCGTGTACCCGAACGGGCCGCCCTCATTGAACGCCGGCCCGGCGATGTCGAGGTGCGCCCAGGTGATGCCGTCGCCGATGAACTCCTTCAGGAACAGCCCGGCGACCAGCCCGCCGCCCATCCGCTCGCCCATGTTCGCGATGTCGGCGGTCGGTGAGTCCATGCCTTTGCGCAGATGGTCCGGCAGCGGCATCGGCCAGGCCGGCTCGCCGACCTCCTCCGCCGCCCCGTGCAGCGCGGAGCGGAACGCGTCGTCGTTCGCCATGATCCCGAAGGTGCGGCTGCCCAGCGCCAGCACCATGGCGCCGGTCAGGGTCGCGACGTCCACGATCGCGTCCGGCTTCTCCTGCGAGGCGGCCCACAGCGCGTCCGCCAGGACCAGCCGGCCCTCGGCGTCCGTGTTGAGCACCTCGACGGTCTTGCCGCTGTACATGCGCAGCACGTCACCCGGACGGGTCGCGCTGCCCGAGGGCATGTTCTCGGCGAGCGCCAGCCAGCCGGTGACATTGACCTTCAGGCCGAGCCGCGCGGTGGCGACGACCGCGGCGAACACCGCGGCGGCGCCGCTCATGTCGCACTTCATCGTCTCGTTGTGACCGGCCGGCTTGAGGGAGATGCCGCCCGAGTCGTAGGTGATGCCCTTGCCGACGAGGGCGAGGTGCTTCTTCGCCCCGGGGCTGGTGTAGGACAGCTTCACCAGACGCGGTGCCGCGGCCGAGCCGCTGCCGACGCCGAGGATGCCGCCGTAACCGCCCTTGGCCAGCGCCTTCTCGTCGAGCACCTGCGCCTTGATGCCGTGTTCCTTGGCCGCGGCCTGGGCGATGGCCGCGAACGCCTCCGGAGTGAGGTCGTTCGGCGGGGTGTTGATCAGGTCCCGGGCGCGGTTCAGCTCCTCGGCGACGGCGGTGGCACGCTCCAGGGCCGCCTTGTGCTCCTTGTCGCGGGGCTTGCCGCCGAGCAGCGCGGCCTCGGCGAGCGGCGCCTTGCCGTTGCCCGCCTTGCCGTTGCCGGCGCTGTCCTTGTAGGTGTCGAAGGAGTACGCGCCCAGCAGTACGCCCTCGGCGATCGCGGAGACGGCGGCGGCGTCGGCGACGGGCAGCGCGAAGGCGGCCTTCTTGGTGCCGTTCAGCCCGCGGGCGGCGACACCGGCGGCCCTGCGCAGCGCTTCGGTGTCATGGGCGGCGCCCTTCGCGGGCTCCTCGCCGAGGCCCACCGCCACCACGAGCGGCGCCTTGAAGCCAGCCGGCGCGGGCAGCTTCGTCAGCTCGCCCTCGGCGCCGGTGGCACCGAGGGTCTCCAGGACGCCGGCCAGCTTGTCGTCGTACGCCTTGTCCACGGTCTCGGCGCCCGGCGCTACGACGGGGCCCTTGGCGCCCTTTGCGACACCGACGACGATCGCGTCGGCCCGCAGGCCGGGCGCCGCGGCGGTGCTGAGAGTCAGAGCAGTCACGGTAGTGAGATCTCGCTTCCGATGTGAAGTTGCTGTGGCCGAATGGGTGGGGTCGACCGGGCCCGGGGACCGACCCTAGAACGGGACCGAGGGTGCGTCGCGACCGGGGCCTTCGCCCTGTCGGCGAGCACCCGGGACGAGCCTACGCGTGTGTGTGCGCCCGCTCATTCCCCCCGGGCGTTCACCCCTGGGTGGCGTCGTGGCCAGGTGCCGTCCGGCCGCTTCGGTGACCTCAGCCACCCGCGCCGGGGATCGGGCGGCCACTCCCGCCACCTGTTCGCCGAATTCTCACCGATCGACCCCACAGGCTTCACAAAGGGGTGGCCGTCTTCCCGTACCCGGACTGCCCACCGCCGCGTTCGCCACGGCCCGGCGGGCAGCGCCCCCGAAGGGGCGCGGGGAACTGCGCGACCAGCCACAACGGCGCCGCGGTCGACCACCGACCCATCACAGCCCCTACAGCGGAGCGCCCAGCACCAGCACCACAAGGGCCGTCGTCGCCGCCGTCTCCGCGAGCGCCCCGAACACGTCCCCGGTGACCCCGCCGAAGCGGCGCACGCAGCGGCGCAGCAGGAGTTCGGCGACGCCGACGGCGACGACCACCGCGAGG
>NZ_JBSGBN010000261.1:0-4241 GCF_053601275.1 Streptomyces sp. NPDC004752
CGTCGGTCCTGCCTCCGGATTACCAGCGGATCATGTCCGTGCTGGAGTCGGAGGCAGGCCGGGAAGGCATGCGCTGTCAGCAGCTGGCCGCGGCCACGGCGGAGTCGACGATCGTTGCAGCACTGTCCGAGCACGACTGGGACGTCATCGTCATCGGGGGTGGGATCCGCAAACCGGAGCCGCTTCTGCCGCTCTTTGAGCAGGTCGTGAATCTGGTTCGGCGTCATGCGCCGAAGGCCGCAATCGCGTTCAACACGAGCGGCGGCGACAGCCTCGAAGCAGCCAAGCGGTGGCTGTGAGCCAGCCCCCGAGCCCAGCAAACCGCATCGCTCTTCAGTAACGATCGGCCCGCGCTGACCGGCCCTCGAATGCGTTACGCAGCCAGGTCGAAGACAGTGTCCTTGACCTGACTGCCCAGGTCACAGCCATGCTTGATCGGCGAGCTTGAGATAACTGCCATGGCCGCGAAGAACCCGAAGAGGAGCTTGCCCGGCCCGGTGGGGTTGTAGATGCCGGGCAGCGGTCCGGCGAGCATCTCCAGCACCAGGCCGTGCTCGGTCAGATGATCGGCGAGCGCGGTGAGCTCCGCGGCGTCGCGCCCCAGCCGCTTCATCTCGTACACCGTGAACAGGACCCGGCAGTGCGGCGCATGCGCCTTGATCTCCCGGGCGGTCTTCAGCGCCTCCTCGAACTGGGGGCGGACCTTGATCCGGGTACTGATCTTCTCGCTGAAAATCTTCTCCCGGGGGATGCCGTGCTTGGCGAGCGCGTCCAGCTGCGAGTCGAGTTCCTGCCCCAGCGTCGAGCAGCGTGCGTAGCCGACGCGGATGTCCGCGCTCGGCAGGCTGGGGTCGATCGCGGCGGGGACCGGCTTGCCGGGCCGCCACGGCTGGCCGGGCCCGCGGTCGGCCGGCGTCTGCACCCGCAGTTCCTTCGCGAGCTTCGGCACCTTGGTGAAGCGGCCGGTGTGATAGGCGGAGGCGACTGCGCCGGAGCGCGAGCGGCACGGCGATCCGGGGGCCGCCTTGCACTTCGGGCACGGATGGCGTTCGACGAGATCGGCTTCCGACGCGGCGGTCAGGGGAGGCTCTTGAGGGTCCGTCATGAACCCGGATTTTCGCACAACCCAAGTCGCAGAACTACCCTCCGGCCACTCTTGAGTGAGAACGGCTTCTGCGAACGGATCCGGCTCTCGGCGGTCTCCGCGCGGCTCTATTCGATCTTGCTCGGGCAAAGGGTCATTTGTGAGAAGTCGGCGACGGGCCTGAGAGGGAGGCGGTCTGCGCAGGCACACTCTCCGGCCGCGCCGTGCCACTCACGTCGTCGCGATCACACTGTTCTCACCGGATTCCTGGCGGGGCGCGGTGTCGATACCGTGTCCGGAGCAGGACGATCCGCGACTCCGCTCGAGTGCCGCGGGTCAGGGCTGGTCGCTCACGAGAGCGATTGCGCGCGTCTCGGGAACTCCCGGCATCAGCAGGCTCGTGATCGTCGCTGCTCGGGCGCCGAGGGTCCCGTTCGACAGGTCGCTGTCCGCGATGGCGAACACGACGCCGTAGGCAACCTGGCTCAGAATGCCCGCCGGCAGGTGCTGTGTGAACACGCCGCTGCCCTGGCCCCGTTTCACGAGGCCGGCGAGGAGCTCGTCGACGGGCCCGAGCAGGCCGTGGATCGCCTCGCCGTACTCGCCACGGCGCAGCGCCAACAGCACCTCGTCCGCCTAGGCCATCGCGATCACGTCGTGGACCAGTTGGCCCGCGTACTCCCGGTCGGCGGACAGGCCGAAGACCACGTGGTGATACATCGGTGCAATCACGTGATCGAGGACCTGCTGCTCGGTCGGCGCCCGCTCCCCGCGCGCCCTTGCCCGATCCAGCATCACCTTGGCCTGCGTGCGGCGCTGCTCCCAGCACGGGCAGGTGAGCACCTCGTCCCGGGCGGACGTCATGGCGCGCAGGTAACGGGTCCGGCGCGGCTGGGTGATGTCGTCGACCACGATCCGAGCCCACGCCGACAGGTCACCGCGCAGTGACCCGGTGTCCGGCAGTTCGTCGCCGTCCTTGGTGAGCGCGGCGACAGCGACCTCCTCCAGCAGCGTGTCCAGGTCGCCCCAGCGGCGATAGATGCTGGTCGGGTTGACGCCTGCCCGGTTGGCCACCAGTGGGATGGTGATGCGGTCCGCCTTGCCCTCGCCCATGAGCTGGCCGACGGCGGTGTAGACGGCGTCCCGGACCTTCGCGCTGCGCCCGCCCGGCCGCCGGGCTGGTGTGGTGGTCGGCATACGACCATTGTCGCAGAAGTCTTTGTTTTAAGCTCCGCCCCGTGTACGGTCAACTAAAGCAATGATCCTCGCTTTAATCGATCGTGGGGGTAGTCCATGCTGACCGCTCCGGCCACCCGGCGCATGTCGTCCGGGCCGGCCACCGTCCTGCTCGCGGCGACCATGTTGACGTTCCTCGCCGCGTCCAGCGCGCCGACCCCGCTCTACCACGTCTACCAGGCGCGTTGGGCGTTCTCCTCGGGCATGCTGACGGTAATCTTCGGTGTCTACGCGGTGTGCCTGTTGCTCGCGCTGCTGACCGTCGGGTCGCTGTCCGACCACGTGGGACGCCGCCCGGTGATCCTCGGCGCCCTCGCGCTCGACGCGGTTGCCATGCTGATGTTCAGCACCGCGCACGGCGTTCCGTTGCTGATCGTGGCGCGCATGGTGCAGGGCATCGCGACCGGCGCGGCAACCGGTGCGCTGGCCGCCGCGATCCTGGATGCGGAGCGACCACACGGGCCGATCGTGAACAGCGTTGCCCCGATAGCGGGTCTCGCCGTCGGCGGACTTGGTTCCGCAGCGCTCGTCCAGTTCCTGCCGTGGCCGCGCCAGACCGTGTACCTGGTGCTGCTCGCGGTGTTCGCGGTCGAGGCGATCGGCACGATCGTGGTGACCGAGACCTCGCCGATGATGCCCGGCGCACGGCAGGCGATCCGGCCGAATGTCGGCATCCCGGCCGCGGCGCGGTCCGCGTTCGCCGCCATCGCGCTGCTGGACATCGCGGCGTGGGCGTTGGGCGGCTTCTACCTCTCGCTCGGCCCGAGCCTGGTCCGTGTGGTCACCGGCTCAAACTCGATCCTGCTCGGCGGGCTGCTGGTGTTCACGCTGGCCGCGGCGGGTGCGGCGACGATCTGGCTGCTGCGCACGGTCGCGGCCGGCCGGGTGATGCGCTTCGGCGCCGCCGCGCTGGCGATCGGGATCGCGGTAACCATCGCGGCCGCCCAGACCGGGTCCCAGGCGCTGCTGTTCGCGGGCACACTGATCGCCGGGACCGGCTTCGGTGCGAGCTTTCAGGGCGTTACCCGCACCGTTTTCCCGCTCGCACCGGCCGCCGAACGCGGCAAGCTCGTCGCCGCGTTCTACGTGCTCAGCTACCTCGCGTTCTCCATCCCGGCTGTCGCGGCGGGCGTCATCGCGACCAGCGTCAGCCTGCTGACCACCGCGACCGGCTACGGCGTCGTGCTGATCGCACTCGCGGTCACGGCGCTGATTCCCCGGCAGCCGCGGTGATGAAGGCGAGTGCCTGCGGCCAGGACACCGCGCACGCGCGGGTGTTCACCTCGATGCCCCGCCGGGCGGCCGCGCCGAAACCGTGCTGCGCGCCGGGACAGACATGCTGGCCAAGGTGGACGTTACTTCGACAGCGTGCGGGTGCCCTTCCGCGGCCAGTGGGACCGCCTCTGGGCAGGTCAACGCGCGGTCAGTGCCGCGCACGCCCGCATCCAAGCCGTCCTCGCCCTCCACCTGACCTGCACAAATTGAGGTTGGTAAAGGCTCATTGTGTGTGCGTGTCCGGGCGGGCAAGGGTGTCCGCCGGGGTGCGGGGGCGGGAGCAGGGCACGGCGGTAGCCGGGTCACCCCGCTCTTGTTCGCCACCAGGCCCCAGTCACCGTCTACCAGCATCCAGTTCGCCAACAGCTCCTCTGACGACCACTCTTGCCGTACGCCCGCCCCTTTGCCCCGATCACTCGATCAGACCAACGATGAGGCCTAGGACAGGGAAGCGGGGGCTGGTGCGGCTACCCGCGACCTACTTTGCGGCTGGTGTCAGAGCTAGGACACTGGGGCCTACTTACGTCGTTGTAACACCCGCGGTCATAAGATCGGCGCATTGACCGTCGGCAACTCATTGGAGCGCGACGGACATGGCGGATGCGAATGTGTCAGCACCGGCTGGGGGTTGGCGCAGACGCATTAT
>NZ_JBSGBN010000262.1:0-4233 GCF_053601275.1 Streptomyces sp. NPDC004752
CAAGGCCCCGCCGTACCGCCGGTGGCGCCGAGGACGTGCTGCGCGCCGCCCTCGGCGCCGCCTACGCCGCCACGGCCGGCCGGCCCTACCTCCACGCCGTACTCAATCCGTCTGCGCAGCTCACCCAGCGGGCCGTCGGCGGCGGGATCCGCGCCACCGTCCCCCTCCAGGCCGCACTCTGCGCCCGCGCCGGGGCACCGGGAAGCGCGCTGCTGGCCGCGGTTGTGGCGCCGCTGGCCCGCCGGTTTGCGAAGAGGGTGAGCGTTACATGAGTCCGCGGTCCTCCACTGCCCCGTGCACTTTGGCACTCGCATCGGGAAGCGCGCTGCTGGCCGCGGTTGTGGCGCCGCTGGCCCGCCGGTTTGCGAAGAGGGTGAGCGTTACATGAGTCCGCGATCCTCCACTGCCCCGTGCACCCCGGCATCCGTACCAGGCCCCGGCGGGCCGCCGGCATCCGCACCAGGCCCCGGCGGCCCGCCGCTCCGCTTCGGCTACGGCACCAACGGCCTCACCGACCTGCGGCTCGACGACGCCCTCGGGCTCCTCGCCGACCTCGGCTACGACGGCCTCGGACTGACCCTTGACCATATGCACCTCGACCCGCTCGCCCCGGACCTCGGCGCCCGCACCCGCCGCGTCGCCCACCGGCTGACCCGACTCGGCCTGGACGTCACCGTGGAGACCGGCGCCCGTTACGTCCTCGACCCCCGGCACAAGCACGGCCCCTCCCTGCTCGACCCCGACCCCGCGGCCCGCGCCCGCCGCGTGGACCTGCTGATCCGCGCCGTGCGGGTCGCCGGCGACCTCGGGGCACACGCCGTGCACTGCTTCAGCGGCACCATCCCGCCCGGCACCGACGAGGACACCGCCTGGCAGCGGCTCGCCGACAGCCTCGCGCCGGTGCTGGACGCCGCCGCCACCGCGGGCGTCCCGCTCGCCGTCGAACCCGAACCCGGCCATCTGCTCGCCACCCTCGCCGACTTCCACCGGCTGCGCCGCACCCTCGGCGACCCCGAGCCCCTCGGCCTCACCCTCGACATCGGCCACTGCCAGTGCCTCGAACCCCTCCCGCCCGCCGACTGCGTACGCGCCGCCGCCCCCTGGCTGCGGCACGTCCAGATCGAGGACATGCGGCGCGGCGTCCACGAACACCTGCCCTTCGGGGACGGCGAGATCGACTTCCCGCCCGTCCTTGCGGCCCTCGCCGCCACCGGCTACCGCGGCCTGACCGTCGTAGAACTGCCCCGCCACTCCCACGCCGGGCCACAACAGGCCGCCCTCGCCCTGCCGTTCCTGCGCGCCGCCGCGGCCACCGCCGCCCCTTCCGCGGCACCGGGCACACCGCACACCGCCCGGCCCCTCGGTGAGCCCCCCGCCGCCCCCGAAGGGAGCACCGCATGACCCACCGGCATCCCGCACCCGGCACCCCGGTGCCCGGCCCCGCCCACACCCCGCCGGACCGGCTCCACGCGAGGCTGCACGCCCGGCTCGACACCGCAGCCCGCACCTGGCTGGACCGCGCCCTCGCCGAGGCGGCCGCCCACCCCGGCAGCCAAGGCCCCATATCCGCCTGGGAGTTGCGTCTCGCGGAGGTCGGCCGACGCTGCGGCCCCGCCCACGCCGACGCCGCCCGCGTCCTCGTCCTGCATGCCGCCCGCGCCGACACCGACGCCCTCACCCGCGTCTACCAGCAGGGCACCGCCGACGAACGCCGCGCGGTCCTGCACGCCCTGCCGCACCTCGTGGCGGACGCCGGGGCGCTCCCGCTGGTCGAGGACGCGTTGCGCACCAACGACACCCGGCTCCTGGCTGCCGCCGTCGGCCCCTACGCCGCCCACCACCTGGACGCCCACGCCTGGCGGCACGCCGTCCTCAAGTGCCTGTTCACCGGCGTGCCGGTGGACGAGGTGGCCGACCTGCCCCGGCGCGCCCGCGGCGACGCGGAACTCGCCCGCATGCTCGACGACTACGCCGCCGAACGTACCGCCGCCGGCCGCCCGGTGCCCGACGACCTGTACCGGGTGCTGGCCCTGGCCGGGGCCGCGACACCGCCGCACACCACGGACGACCCCCACGGCAAGGAGTCCTGATGCGCATCTTCGACCCCCACATCCATATGACGTCGCGGACGACCGACGACTACGAGGCGATGCACGGCGCGGGCGTCCGCGCCGTGGTCGAGCCGTCCTTCTGGCTCGGCCAGGCCCGCACCGCGCCCGCCTCCTTCCTCGACCACTTCGACTCGCTCCTCGGCTGGGAACCCTTCCGTGCCGCCCAGTACGGCATCGCCCACCACTGCACGCTCGCCCTCAACCCCAAGGAGGCGAACGACCCGCGGTGCGCGCCCGTGCTGGACGAACTGCCCCGGTACCTGGTCAAGGACCGGGTGGTGGCCGTCGGCGAGATCGGCTACGACTCGATGACCCCGGCCGAGGACATCGCGCTGGCCGCCCAGTTGCAGCTCGCCGCCGACCACGGGCTGCCCGCGCTGGTGCACACCCCGCACCGCGACAAACTCGCCGGGCTGCGCCGCACCCTCGACCTGGTCCGGGAGTCCGCACTGCCCCCGGACCACGTCCTGGTCGACCACCTCAACGAGACCACCGTCAAGGAGGCAAAGGACAGCGGCTGTTGGCTCGGCTTCTCCGTCTACCCGGACACCAAGATGGACGAGGAGCGGATGGTCGCGATCCTGCGCGCGTACGGGCCCGACCGGGTACTGGTCAACTCCGCCGCCGACTGGGGCAGAAGCGACCCGCTCAAGACCCGCAAGGTGGGCGACCTGATGCTCGCCGAGGGCTTCACCGAGGACGACGTCGACCGGGTCCTGTGGCGCAACCCGGTCGCCTTCTACGGGCTCAGCGGCCGACTGGTCCTGGACGTCCCGGAGACCGGCGCCACCCACGAGGGCAGCTCCATCCTGCGCGGCGGGGAGTGACCGATGCGCTTCCGGCACCCCGACGGCAGCACCGTCCACCTCGCCTACTGCACCAACGTGCACCCCGCGGAGACCCTCGACGGCGTCCTCGCCCAACTCCGCGACCACTGCGAACCCGTGCGCCGCAGGCTGGGCCGGGACCGGCTCGGCATCGGCCTGTGGCTCGCCAAGGACGCGGCCCACGCCCTCGTCACCGACCCGGCCGTCCTGCGCACCCTGCGCTCCGAACTGGACCGGCGCGGCCTGGAGGTCGTCACCCTCAACGGCTTCCCGTACCAGGGCTTCGGCGCCGAGGAGGTCAAGTACCGCGTCTACACACCGGACTGGGCCGACCCCGAACGCCTGGAGCACACCACGTCCCTGGCCCGGGTGCTCGCCGGGCTGCTCCCCGACGACGTCACCGAAGGCAGCGTCTCCACGCTGCCGCTGGCCTGGCGCACCCACTGGGACGACGGACGCGCCGAGACGGCCCGCACCGCCCTGCGCACCCTCGCCGAACGCCTCGACGCCCTGCGGGAGTTGACCGGCCGCTCCGTCCGCGTCGGCTTGGAGCCGGAACCCGGCTGCATCATCGAGACCACCGCCGACGCCATCGGCCCGCTCACCGCGCTCGCCCACGACCGCATCGGCATCTGCGTCGACACATGTCACCTCGCCACCTCCTTCGAGGACCCGGACACCGCCCTGGACGCGCTCGCCCGGGCCGACGTCCGCATCGTCAAGTCCCAGCTGTCCGCCGCCCTGCACGCCGCCGACCCGCGCCACCCCGAGGTCCGCGAGGCCCTCGCCGCCTTCGCCGAACCCCGCTTCCTGCACCAGACCCGCACCCTCACCGACACCGGGCTGCACGGCACCGACGACCTCGCCGAGGCGGTCCACGGCGGCGCGCTGCCCGACACCGCGCCCTGGCGGTCCCACTTCCACGTCCCGCTGCACGCGGCACCCGCCGCACCCCTGACCGCCACGCTCCCCGTGCTGCGCACCGCCCTGACCCGGCTCGTCGGCGGCCCGCACCCGCTCACCCACCACCTGGAGGTCGAGACCTACACCTGGCAGGCCCTGCCACTGGACCTGCGGCCCCGCGACCGGGGCCGGCTCGCCGACGGCATCGCCGCAGAACTCACCCTGGCCCGCGACCTGCTGACCGACCTCGGCCTGAAGGAGCTGCCATGAGTTTCCTGAGTCAACCTCTATGCCGCGAAGGGCACCTCGGCGGATGTGTTGGTCTTCCCGTTGGCTTCGTGAATGGCGGGGTCGTAGCAGGCGCCGTCGCGCCAGCAGGCCCACATCACGCG
>NZ_JBSGBN010000263.1:0-4161 GCF_053601275.1 Streptomyces sp. NPDC004752
TCGGACGTCGCCTGTACGCGGCGTTCGCCGAGGCAGCGGAACGTCATGGTGCACGGCAGCTGAAGGCGATCACGTCAATCGAGAACACCGGATCGATCGCCTTCCATCGCAGCCTCGGCTTCAACACGAAGACCGTCGACGACTACAACGGCCCCGGCCAGGCTATGGCCGTCTTCCACCGAGATCTGCCGCTCAACGCCACACGGCCCTGACCAACCAGCCGTCACAGATAATCGCTCCCCAGGCCGTTACTCTCCGGATGCCTGATCACGATTGCCGGTCTGCGCCCCGTCGCATCCGCAGTGTGATCCACCGGATCGCGTCCCCATCAGCTCTCATGCGCGACAGTCTGGGTCACTGGTTGAGGTCCATGACCGGTGCGCCGAGGCCGTCGTAGGCAGCCGGCGTGACTGTGGCGACGAGAGCTCCGTCGGGACGGTCCAGCGTGGGGCGGGCCGCGTGCACGGCTGCCGCCACACCGAAGGGGACGTTGTGGCGATACAGGTCGGCGATGGCGTGGGCGGTCGCATAGTCGGCGTCCAGAGTGTGCAGGACGTCGAGGATGCCGAGGTACTCGACGATGCCGGTCCGGTCGCGCTCGGCTTCCAGCGCGCACACGATCGGCACCCACAGGCACACGGTGGGATCACCGGCGGCGACGTGAACCAGCCCGGAGACCTGCTTATGGCCGCCCAGCGCAAGGAGCGTGGGGGTGTCCAGGATGTAGTGCTCGACGATCACTCCGCAGTGCCCCGGACCTGGGCATGGCGGGCCGCCTGAGCCTGACGCATCCGCTCACGCAACACGCCGGCTTCGTCCTCGCCGATCCGGTGCCCGAACTCCGAGGCCAAGAATGCGTCCGTGCGATCGGCCCGCTCACGCAGCTGCGCAGCAGTGAGCGCGGTCGCTGCAAACTCCTCGATCAACGCCCGCATCGACATATTCCTGGCTTCGGCCAGGGCCGCGAGCTTGTCCCGTGTCTCCGCACCGATCTTGATCGTCGTATCCACAACCCGAGTATACCGATGCGAATACCTAAGTGGCGGTGCCACTTCGGGGCCCGTACAGGCCACGTCTCCTCCGCCGCCGGCGAGACGTCCCCAGCAAGGAAGGTGAACCTTGCAGGTCACCGAGATGAACACCCATCACCCACGGCCTCAATTTCTACAAGATGTAGTAGTTTTCGGACTGGCCGGAGCCGCCGCGAGCGTCACCCGGAGCCTCATCCCTGCATTCCGAGCCAAAGGTCGCGCATGTCCGTCCTGACCTACCCCGAAGCCGTGGGCGTCGGCCTGCTGCAAGGCGTCACCGAGCTGTTCCCCGTCTCCAGCCTGGGACACAGCATCCTGATACCGGCCCTCCTGGGCGGGCACTGGAAGCGCGACCTGGACGTTTCCGCCGATGGATCCCTGTACCTCAACGAGCTGGTCGGCCTCCACCTGGCCACCGCACTGGCGCTGGTGGTCTTCTTCTGGCGCGACTGGGTCCGGGTGTTCCGCGGTCTGGTCACGTCGATCACGCAACGCCGCATCCAGACGGTGGACCAGCGACTCGCCTGGCTGATCATCACGGCCTGCATCCCGGTGGGTATCGCCGGCGTCGCGCTCGACAAGGTGTTCCGCACCACGCTCGGCAAGCCCGTCCCCACTGCGATCTTCCTGGCCCTCAACGGCATCGTCCTCTTCGTCACCGAACGGCTGCGGCGCGGCGGGACCGGCCGCAGGCGGGTGGAGGACGCCGTCGCACCGGACGAGGAACACCTGAGCCCGGACGAGCTGTCGGACCGGCGGATCACCCGCATGACCATCCGTCAGGCCCTGACGATCGGCGCGGCCCAGATCCTCGCCCTCCTTCCGGGCATCAGCCGCTCCGGTTCCACCATCAGCGCGGGCATCTTCAAGGGCCTGGGCCACGAGGACTCCGCCCGCTTCGCGTTCCTGCTCGCCACCCCCGTGATCGGCGGCGCCGCGCTGCTCAAGCTGCCCCCGCTCCTCGGCTCCGAGGGCAACGGCCTGCGCGGACCTCTGCTGGCCGGCGGCATCGCCGCCTTCATCGCCGCCTACCTCGCGACCCGCTATCTGGTCCGCTACTTCGAGAACCGCACCCTCCTGCCGTTCGCCGTCTACTGCACCCTGGCCGGACTCGGAAGCCTCGCCTACTTCACCATCGGCTGACAGTGCATGGCGCCGCCCACGGGGCTTGGCACCCCCGCCCATTTTCTACACTGAGTAGAACTTCGACGGCGGTGTACATGCCGCCGTCGCCTGAGTGTGCCGTGCGCTCCTGCACCGGAGAGTGTCCCCGTACCCCCGCGGTTGCGCGTGACAGGAATGGACCCTGGGTGTTCCAGGCCCCAATCCGCTGGAACCCCGCGCAGGCGGCGTCGGCTTCGACGACACCGGAACCAGGAAGCGGCGAGTTGCCGAGGGTCGTTCGGGCTGGTTGTCGGGGGCGCGCTGGCGGGGTCGATCGGGTGGCGGGCGATGTTTGCCATGAACGTCCTGGTGGTGGTTGCGCTCATCGCGGGTGTGCTTGCACTGATCCCCGCGGACGCCCCTCAGGACCGCGCCCACGGACGCCTCGATCTTCCCGGTGCAACACTGGTGACCGCCGGTCTACTGGGGCTCTCCTTCGCCCTGACCCAGCTTGGCAAGAACGTGGCCGATGGCCCCGGATGGGTGGTCGCAGTCTTCGCAGTGGCCTTCCTGGCCGGCTTCGTGGTCTGGCAGCGCCGGGCGACCCAGCCGCTGGTCCCTCCGGCGGTGTGGAAGCGGCCGAACCTCGCCGCAGCCCTGGCGGTCGCCGTGTTCATGTACGCGGGATGGGTCGGGGTGAACTACTTCGCCGCACTCCTGCTGCAGAACATCCTCGGGTTCACTCCACTCACCACAGGCGTGGCCTTCCTGCCGCTGGCCATCGGCGGGACGCTCCTGCCCCTGGTCGCAGGGCGCCTGGTTCCGCGGGTGGGTGCACGCCGGCTCATGCTGTTCGGTCTGACCTGCTACACGATCGGCCTCGCCCTGTTCTCCCTGGTCGGCCCCGGAGCGAACTACTGGGCTGTGATCCTGCCGCTCCTGGTCATCCTCATCATCGGTCTCTCACAGACCTTCGTGCCGGCGAACATCACCGCACTGTCCGGTGCGGGAACCCAAGAGCAGGCACTGGCCGGCGCCATGTTCAACACTGCACTCCAGATCGGAGGCGGACTCGGCCTCGCGGTCCTGTCCACCGTCGCCGCCACGGCCGGAGGTGACGTGCTGGCCGGTTACCGGACAGCCTTCCTCACCGCCGCTGGCCTCTCGCTCGCGGGGCTACTCACAGCCGCGGCCGGTATCCGCAGCCCCCGCGGCCTGAACGGCTGACAGCCGCAGCCGCTGGGCGCCCGGCGGGCAGGCACCGCAGAGGACCGCGAAACCGCGAAGCGGATCGCGGCCCTCTTCCTCTGATCAGGAAAGACCATTCATGCATCACCGCAATCCACCCCTGTCCTTCGAAGGCAGCAGGCGCCTCGTGGAGCGCTGTCAGACTCGTCCGATCGCGCACGTCGGCGCCGAGATGGACACATGGTCCACCTGGACGTGAAGAAGGTCGGCCGGATCCCCGACGGCGGCGGCTGGCGCGCCCATGGCCGAGGAAGCGAACAGGCCAAGGCGGCCAACCGGACCAAGAACCGGAGCGAGCGAGGCGGCTACGTGTACCTGCACTCCGCCGGCGACGGCTACTCGCGCTTGGCATACACTCGGAGCCCCCGTGCGAACGAGCACGCGGCGGCCAACTCCACCAGATCTGCCTCCTCGTAGGAAACGATCTTCGCCCCCCTTATGGCAGATCGCCGGCGTCCAGCGAAAACACCGATGATCGCTCGTAGGGCATCGAACTGCAGGTGAACGGCTGGGGCATTGCGGCGAACCCTTCACAGTGTGCGGCGATGCTGTTGACGCCCGACTCCTTATCCGCGAGCGTTGAATCGCATAACCACATGTACAGCCGCGTGGAGCGTGCCCGGCCATAGCGAGGCTGTACAGCCCGGAGGAGGTGCTGCGGAGGGGGAAGCTCGGGATGAGCATGGACCACGTCGTGGGTCTGGTCGGCGCCGTCGTCCTGGTCGTCGGCATGGTAATCATCGGATTCATCCTGCGAAGCGGCTCGATCATTCCTCCC
>NZ_JBSGBN010000264.1:0-3965 GCF_053601275.1 Streptomyces sp. NPDC004752
TCCTCCGCCTCTTGCGTCACACCTCAAGCATCTGAAGCACCATCAGAAACTGTCAAGACTGTCCCGAGAACATCACGTCAACTATGTCCTGAGCCTTCACACGACACCTCGACGCCATAGCTCACGAACTCAACCACCGTCCGCGCAAGACCCACGGCTACCACACTCCGGCAGAGGTCTACGCTGATCTCCTGAACAGCAGTGATGCGCTGACCGCTTGAGCTCGCCGGCTGCGGACGCCGCTGGGCGCCGCTCGGCCGATCAGGAAAGGGGGGCAGGCGTCGAATGGTTGACCGGGTCTACCTGCGGCACTCCACCGACAAGCAGACCGACGCCCGCCAGCGTCACGCCCTCGCCGCGCTGTTGGCCGCCGGCGCCCCCGTCTACGAGGGCCCCGCCACCTCCAGTCGCCAGCTCTCCCTCGACCGGGTCGGCTTCACCAAGCTCCTGCACGAGGCCGCTGTCGGCGACACCATCCGCATCGCCGACGCCGCCCGCCTCTTCCGTTCCGTCGCCGACATCCTGGCCCTGCGGCCGGTGCTGATCCGCCGCGGCCTGCACCTTCGGGTGGAGTCCGGGCTGCTGTCTGGCATCGACCTCGCATCCGACGATCCCGGCACCAAGATGATGGTCTCCGTCCTCGCCGCCGTGCTGGAGTTCCAGCGCGACATGATCTCGGAGAACACCCGGGAAGGCGTCGCCGCCGAGGCATCCGGGAAGGTGCTTGGCCGCCCGGCCGCCCGGCCGCGCTGAGCGAGGACCAAGCCGCCGACGTCGTGAAGGCGTACGGCGAAGGCGTCGCCGTCAAGGCACTCGCCCGGCGGCACCAGGTCGACCCGAAGACGATCCGCCGCGTCCTGGACGCCGCCGGCGCCCGCGAACTGCCCGAACGACTCGACGTCGCCCCGGCCGACCCCGGCGACGACCGGCTCGCGCTGACGCCAGTCCCGGACGTGGTGCTCGACCTGCCCGGCCTGCTCGCCGACCACCTGCGCACCGTCGGCGACGAAGCCGTCCGCCAGGCGCTCGCCTCCGGCCGGACGATCCGCCGCGGCCAGGGCCACTTGCTCCGGATCACCGCCCCGCTCGAACT
Source organism: Streptomyces sp. NPDC004752 (assembly GCF_053601275.1). NCBI lineage: Bacteria > Bacillati > Actinomycetota > Actinomycetes > Kitasatosporales > Streptomycetaceae > Streptomyces > Streptomyces sp. NPDC004752. The sequence continues at coordinate 1,094 of NZ_JBSGBN010000264.1, forward strand.
CCACCGCGCCGCGCTGCAGCAGAGCGCGGCCCTCACCACCGACATAGCCGGACCCGCCGCGCGCAAGGCCCACCGGGTCTGCGCCCCCCGCATCACCGAGGCCGAGACAGTCGGACCGTGATCGTTCTCACCGATAACCACGGTTCCATTGATCCCCGAGGCCGTAGTCAGCGCATCGTGGTGCCCCGGAGCTTCGTTCCGTGGCGAACCGCTTCGGGCATCGCTGCTGGTCAGCGGCTTTACTCAACTCGCCAACTGAAGTGCTCAGTGTGCGACACGAAGTCGCACCAGGTAAGTAAGGACAGCCACGTGAAGGAGGTATCGATCGGCTGAACTTCGGGCCAGTGTCCAGGGCCCGTCCCCGCGCTCCCATGCGCCGCTGGTAACGGTGGGGTGTGAAGCGGAGCGTTCAAGCCCAAGGGCGTCCCGGCCATCGGGGTGCAACAGGTGAGGGGAAGGCTGGACGGGCGAACGCAAGTGAACCCTTGATGATGCCCCGTGATCTTAAGACCGCGTCGATGGTGTGTTGGCGGCGGTCACAGGACCCGGTGCTGAAAGGCACCAAGCGACCTTCGGGTAACTGAGCCCGGAGGGAGGACACCGCTGGTCCCGGGGTAGAGGGGGCGCCCACCCCAGCCGCGTCTTACTGGTGCGGAACGTGGGAACCCCGACGGGGTCCAGGCCAACGGCCTGGTAGGTCGACCGCAAGGAAGGCTGAACTCCCCAGCGGGAGAAGGAAGATCCAAGAAGCGAAGGCCGGCAGGCCGAAAGGCCAGAGGAAACCGAGAGACGGGACCTTCATCCGTCCCTCGCATAACTCGCCGGATACGGGTCCTGGTGGCTCGGCCTGAAAGGGCGCCCACGTGGATCAGGTGAGCCTTTGAAGTCACCACTGCAAGGACGCTCGAACCAAAGGACAAGTTAGACACCGGAGGCGAACATGGAGATCACGGCACCTGCCGTGACGTCCGCGCCTGCGGTGAACGGACCCGAGGACGACTTACTCGACTGGCACGGCATCAACTGGGCCATCTGCGAGGAGAACGTACGGCGGCTGAGGCAGAGGATCTTCAAGGCGACGCAGGACGGGGACTTCAAAAAGGTCCGCAACTTGCAGAAGCTCATGCTGCGAAGCCGCAGCAACACGCTGGTCAGCGTGAAGCGGGTGACGCAGCAGAGCAGTGGTCGCATGACCGCTGGCATCGACGGGGAACGGGCCCTCACGCCGAAGGCGAGAGGCACCTTGGCGGCCGAGATTCATCGGTCGTCGAAGCCGTGGAAGGCCAGGCCGGTCAAGCGAGTGTTCATCCCGAAGAGCAACGGGAAACAGCGACCGCTCGGCATCCCGGTCATCCGGGACCGGGTCCTCCAGGCCCGCGTGAAGAACGCGCTGGAACCCGAGTGGGAAGCGCGGTTCGAGCCGAGGTCCTACGGCTTCCGGCCCGGCCGCAGCTGCCAGGACGCGATATCCGCGATCTTCTGGACGGTGAAGGGCAAGAACCCGAAGCGTCTGTGGGTCCTGGACGCGGATCTGTCGGCGGCGTTCGACCGCATCGACCATGACCACCTCATGACCATGCTCGGCCAGTTCCCCGCCAGGGACCTGATCGCGGACTGGCTGAAGGCGGGCGTGATCGACCGCGGCCGATTCGCACCGACCGAGGAGGGAACTCCTCAAGGCGGTGTGATCAGCCCGCTGTTGCTGAACGTTGCTCTGCACGGACTGGAACAGGCCGCAGGGTGCCAATACACGGTTCGGACCGGGCGCGAGCCCGGCGCCATGCCGGGCACTCCGGTGCTGGTGAGGTATGCCGACGACTTCATCGTGCTCTGTCACGACGAGGATCAGGTGCACCAGGTCAGGGCCCGGCTGGAGGACTGGCTGGCGCCGAGAGGTCTTCGCTTCAACGAGGAGAAGACCCAGGTCGTCCACCTCGATAAGGGGTTCGACTTCCTCGGTTTCACCGTCCGCCGCACGGGCGGAAAGCTGATCATCAAGCCGAGCACAGCGGCTTGCGCGAAGCTCCGGGTGCGCTTACGGACCGAGGTGAAGACCCTGCACGGGTCCAACGCCGAGGCCGTGTTGCGCAGGCTGATCCCGATCGTTCGCGGTTGGGCCGCCTACTACCGGGCGGTGGCATCCACGACGACGTTCTCGTCGCTGGATCACTACATGTGGCGACTGACCTTCAAATGGGCTAGGCGCCGTCACCGCAACAAGTCGAGTCACTGGGTCGCGGCCCGGTACTTCGGCAGATTCCACCCGTCCCGGCGAGACCGGTGGGTGTTCGGCGACCGCGACAGTGGCGCCTTCCTCATCAAATTCGCCTGGACCGGCATCGTCCGCCACCAGCTCGTCAAGGGCGGAGCGTCCCCGGACGACCCCGCGCTGACCGAGTACTGGCGGGACCGCCGCCGCAGGAAGGCGCCGCCGCCGATGGACAAGACGAGTCTTCTCCTGGCGGTCCGGCAGCAGGGGCTCTGTCCTCTCTGCAAGCAGGCGCTGATCGTCGGAGCCGAGTACGAACCGGACAGTCCACGCGAGTGGATCAACTGGTTCGCGGCCTCGAAGAAGATGCTCCACAAGCATCACTTCACCTATCGACGAGACGGCGGAACGGACGAGCGGAACAACCTTCGCCTCGTGCACTCCGAATGCCACCGACAGCACCACGCTGGCGACAGCAAAAGGACCACATAACCCTGCTGACCTGCGAAGCCCTCGTGGCTTGCTTGAGCCGGATGCGGGGAAAGCTCGCACGTCCGGTTCTGAGGGGGCGTGCGACACGATGGCGCACGATTACGAGTGAAATGCACCGCAATGTGGATCGGAGAGGTAATGCCGATGGTGTAGTTCCGGACCAGTGTCCGA
>NZ_JBSGBN010000265.1:0-3953 GCF_053601275.1 Streptomyces sp. NPDC004752
GGGCCCTTCGTCATGCAGCGCACATACGGACCGTACGAGTGCGGCCACGTACCGTCAGGCTCAGGCGGCGGCGTCGCCCCGGCCGCCCGCGAGGCGCGGCAGGACGCGGAAGCCGATGCCACCGGCGATCATGGTGGCGGCGCCCGCGATCAGGAACGCGGTCTGCCCGGCACCCGTCTCGGCGAGCTGGTCGCCACTGCCCTGGGCCTTGGCGCCGGCGGCCGGGGTGGGGGCCGGGGTGTCCGAGCCGGTGCCGGTCAGGGCGGAGGAGCCGCCCTCCTGGGCCGAGGTGCCGGAACCGCCGTTGGGGTCGGTGTTGTTGCCGTTCCCGTTGCCGTTCCCGTTGCCGTTTCCGTTCCCATGGCCGTTGCCATTGCCGTTGCCGTGGGTCGGGTCCGAGGTGGGCTCCTCGGTCGGCTCGGTGGGCTCCTCCGTGGGCTCGGTGGGCTCCTCCGTCGGCTCCGTCGGGACGCCCGTGGGCTCCGTGGGGTTCGAGGTCACCGGCGGCGACGCCGGGTCGGTCGGGATGCCGGTGTCGCTGGGCTCCGGGCTCGGCGACTCCGCCGAGCACAGGACGCCGAGCAGGCAGTCCGACTCGGCTGCGGAGGCGGCGCCGGCCGCCGTCAGCGAGGCGCCGGCCGCGATCACGGCACCGGCCGCGATCCGCGCGATCCGGATCCGCGTCTTCTTGGTCATGTGGTTGCTACCCCCAGTAGCTGATGGTCAAGATGCGGCGCATGGGGCCGACCGTGATCGACGGGGGTAGCCGGTGAAGTCCGTGTCCTTCAAGTCCTTCACGCCCCCCGGTTCACATGCGCCCCAAAGATACGCATGGCACGCTTCACCCTTCCCATTTTCCAAGGGATCGTCAAGGCCGTTGCGCGCGCAATGTCCATCGTCAGGTCATTTACGGGGAGTTGGCGCCTGTGAGTGTGATGTAAAACCCAGACAAACGACAACCGCCGCCCCGAAGGCGGCAGTTGTCATGTCGACTTGGTTACTTCTCCTGCTGCTTGCGCCAGCGAATCCCGGCCTCCAGGAAGCCGTCGATCTCGCCGTTGAACACGGCCTCCGGGTTGCCGACCTCGAACTCCGTGCGCAGGTCCTTGACCATCTGGTACGGGTGCACCACGTACGAACGCATCTGGTTGCCCCAGGAGTTGCCGCCGTCGCCCTTGAGGGCGTCCATCTTGGCCTGCTCCTCCTGCCGGCGCCGCTCCAGCAGCTTGGCCTGGAGGACGTTCATCGCGGTGGCCTTGTTCTGGATCTGCGACCGCTCGTTCTGGCAGGAGACCACGATGCCGGTGGGGATATGGGTGATGCGGACCGCGGAGTCGGTGGTGTTGACGCCCTGGCCGCCGGGGCCGGAGGACCGGTAGACGTCGATACGCAGCTCGGACTCGTCGATCTCGACGTGGTCGGACTGCTCGACGACGGGCAGGACCTCGACACCGGCGAAGGAGGTCTGGCGGCGTCCCTGGTTGTCGAAGGGCGAGATGCGCACCAGCCGGTGCGTGCCCTGCTCCACGGAGAGGGTGCCGTAGGCGTACGGCACCTGCACGGCGAAGGTGGTCGACTTGATGCCGGCCTCTTCGGCGTACGAGGTCTCGTAGACCTCGGTCTTGTACCCGTGCTGCTCGGCCCAGCGCAGATACATGCGTTGCAGCTTCTCGGCGAAGTCGGCCGCGTCGACGCCACCGGCCTCGGCGCGGATGTTGACGAGCGCCTGGCGCGCGTCGTACTCCCCGCTGAGCAGCGTACGGACCTCCATCTCGGCCAGCGCCTTGCGGACGTCGGCCAGCTCGGCCTCGGCCTCGGCGCGGGTGTCGGGGTCGTCCTCGGCCTCGGCCAGCTCGAAGAGCACACCGAGGTCGTCGATCCGGCCGCGCAGCGCCTCCGCCTTCCTGACCTCGGCCTGGAGGTGGGAGAGCTTGCTGGTGATCTTCTGCGCCTCGTCCGGGTTGTCCCACAGGGACGGCGCCGCCGCCTGCTCCTCGAGCACGGCGATGTCTGCCCTCATCCTGTCGAGGTCCAGAACGGCCTCGATCGACTCCATGGTCGAGGAGAGGGATTTGAGCTCTTCGGATACATCGACGACTGCCACGCCTCCAGCCTAACGGCTGCGGCAACCGACCTCGGCCGTCCGGCACCCTCCGGGCGGCCGGGCACCCCACCGGACACCCGCCCGGAACGACCGGCCGCCGGGCCTCGTCGCGGACCGACCGCCGGACTCTTCCGCGGACCGACCACCGAACGCCGTCGCGGACCGGCGAGTGCGGACCGGCGGGTGGGGACCGGCGGGTGGGGAATGTCACGGTGTTGTGGATGTGTGCGTGTTCTGCGGGGTGGCGCCCGCGTCGTCGCCCGAGGTCGCCAGCCAGATACCGGCGCCGACGGCCGCCGCGAGTAGCGCGCCCGCCACCCCGAGCGTCACCCGCCGTCGCCGGGCCGCCGCCCGGTGCCGGGCCGATCCGGGGCGCGGGGCACCCGCGGCCCGGGGCACCCGCGCCGTGCCCCGCGCGCCGCCCGCCAACTCGTCGGGCCCCGGCACCCGCATCGAGGTGTGGGTGTCCCGGTTGGAGTCCGGCTGGGCGCCGGGGACCAGCGACACCGAGCCCCGCCTGCGCGCCCGCGCGCCGGGCGCCGGCTGCGCCGCCGAGGGCTCCGCGGCCTCCGGCGCCGGTTCCCCGTCCGGCTCGTCCACGTCCAGCGGCGGCATCCCGGCCAGCTGGGGCAGCTGCTCCCGCAGTCGCGCCGCCAGCTCGGAGGCCCGTAGCCGCGAGGCCGGCGCCTTCGCCAGGCACTGCACGATCAACTGCCACAGCTCGTCCGGGATGCCCGGCAGCGGCGCGACCGTCTCGGTCACATGCCGGCGCAGCACCGCCCCCGAGTGGCCGCCGCCGAACGGCGTGAACCCGGCCAGCAGCTCGTAGAGCACCGTCGCGAGGGCGTAGATGTCGACGGCCGCCCGCGGCGGCAGGCCCTCCACGATCTCCGGCGCCAGATAGTCCGGGGTCCCGATGATCTTCGTGGCGCGGGTCCGCTTCGGGGAGTCGATCAGCTTCGCGACGCCGAAGTCGGTCAGCAGCGCGGGGTGCGAGCCGCCGGGGCCGAGCGGCCCCTGCATGTCCAGCAGCACGTTCTCGGGCTTGACGTCCCGGTGCACCACTCCGGCCGCATGCGCCGCCGCCAGTCCCTCCGCGACGTCCGCGACCACGGCCACCGCGGCCACGGGGGCGAGCCGCCGCTCCCGCTCCAGGCGGGTGCGCAGGTCGGTGCCGCGGATGAGGTCCATGACGAGGGCCAGGTCGTTGCCGTCGACGACGAGGTCGCGCACCGAGACGACGTTCGGGTGTTCGAGGCCGAGCAGTGCCGTGCGCTCCTGCACGAAGCGTCCGACGAGTTCCTGGTCGGACGCGAGGTCCTCGCGCAGCAGCTTGATGGCGACGGGCCCGTCCGGTCCCTCGCCCAGCCACACCGTGCCGGCGCTGCCCCGCCCCAGGATCTGGTTCGCGGTGTACCGGCTGCCGATCTTCCGTGCCAAGACTGCTCCTACAGACGCGTGTTGCCGTCAAAACTACGCGTCCGAGAGGCCAACCTTCACCGCGGAGGCCGAAATCACCCGCCAGGTGTCGACAAATCCCCAGACCGAGCCCCAGTTACGACCGAGCCCTAGTTGCCACTGGAACCGCCGCCCAGGTCCTTGACCCAGCCGGTCACGGTGCTGAACCAGTCGCTGAGCTGTCCCCAGTAGCTCTTGCCGGTCCCGATCCAGTCCTGGAGCGGGCTCAGCTCCCACACCAGCCAGCCCGCCACGAACAGGATGACGATCGTGAACAGACAGCCCTTGAGGCAGCCGAGCCCGGGGATCTTCATCGGGTTGGCGCTGCGCTGCCGCGGCTGCCGGGGCTGCCGCGGCTCGGGCGCAGGCCGCCGCGGGGGACATCATCGAG
>NZ_JBSGBN010000266.1:0-3951 GCF_053601275.1 Streptomyces sp. NPDC004752
TCGGCGTCCGCATCTGGAAGGCGATCTTCTCGGGCGGGTAGTCGTTCTTGTCAGTCCGTTTGCCCTGCTCCAGGGCGGCGTGGGTCTTGACCAGCTCACCCTCGTGGAAGATCTGGACCATGGTGGCGGTGGAGCGGACATCGACCCGGCGGTCGATGAGTTTCCAGGGCACCGAGTAGAGGGTGCGGCCGACCTTGACGTGAATATCCGGCCCCACCACAGCAGTTGACCATCTCGCCAGAACGAACGGCGTCTCGGGCAGCGGCACAAGGGCCTTGGCCTCCACCGCCTCGAACACCGACAACGGCTTCGCGCCGCCCAACGGTCGGCACTGCCGTTGGCCTGCGACATTCGTCGCCCAAAGCAGGGCCTCGGCCTGCATGTGCTCCAGCGAGGTGAACCGGCGCCCGCTCCAGAACGAGTCACGGACATAAGGCATGGGCCGCTCGACCCTGGGTTTGTCACGAGTCGTCGACTGCACCCGATCAGTACGGTCGGCCCGGAGTTGTGCGGGTGACGCACCCGTTCCATCCCTGGTCCGGGCGGGAGTTCGTGTTCGTTGACCGACGCCGGACCTGGGACGAGGACCGGGTTGCCTTCCAGGACGAGGACGGGCGGCTGGCTTCACTGCCGGCGGCCTGGACGGATATTGATCCGGTCGATCCGTTCATCACGATGGCCGCGGGCCGGTGCCCGTTCCGTGTGGAGGACCTCCTGGCCGTCGCCGGGCTGATCGACGCTCTCCGAGTACGGGCGTCGGGAGGATGATGCCGGGAACGTCGTCTGATCCACGCCTGGCAGGACAGCCGGGGTGATCAGCAGCGCGCGGAGGTAGCCATCCGGAGCACTCCTGATCTGCTGGTTTGCCTCCGCGCGCCTGCCTTGTGGTCTTGGCCGGGCCGGGTGTCGGCGCGAACCTGGTGACACGGCTGGTGACAGGGGAGGCGGGCGCGATGACGGTGACGGCGAAGGACCCGAAGGTGGCCGTGCTGGCCGCGTCGAGATCACTCAACCCGCATCCGGAGAAGGTGACCGACGAGGTGTTCCTGGCCTCGCCGTTCTGCGACCCGCGCGACGTCGTGCAGGTCAAGTACGAGATGGTGCGGCGCGTCCGCGTCGACAAGGTGCCCGTCGTCCAGGCGGCCCGCGCCTTCGGCTACTGCCGTCAGGCGTTCTATGAGATCGCAGCCGCCCTGGACCTGGGCGGTCCGGGTGCCCTGGTCCCCGGCAAGCCGGGCCCGAAGGGCCCGGTCAAGCTGACCGCACCGGTCATGGACCGAATTGACGCCTGGCTGGCCGCTGACAACGCGCTGACCTCGAAGGAACTCGTCGAGAAGATCGCCGAAGAGTTCGGCATCACCGTCCACCCGCGGTCCGTCGAGCGCGCACTGTCCCGGCGGCGCGAACCGGAAAGCGCCAGTGAGGACGAGCCCATATCCCGCTGTCGCCCCAGGCGGTGACGTCACGGCAGGTGTCGCCGAGTACGAGCGGCTGCGCGAGACCTCGGCCCGCGGCAGCCGCCGCAACGGACTGGGCGTGCTCGTTGCCCGCGGCATGACCGCATATCTGAAGGTGGCCGCCTCGCTGGCCGCCGCGGCGGCGCCCAGGACGGGGAGCTCGGCCCCGCCGGCCGCCGGTGCGCTGGCCACCACGCTGGACGCGGAAGTCGTCCGGGTGTGGTCCCGGATGGTCTGGGCCAACGCCAACTCCCCCTGATCCAAGGCGACATGAGAAGGCACGGCAACGTCGATGAATGACCAGCTGTTCGGTCCGGCCGCCAAGGTGACGGCCGGCCACCTCGCCAGAGACGCATACTTGTATGTCCGCCAGAGCTCGCTCAAACAGGTCCTGAACAACACCGAGTCGACAGTGCGGCAGTACGGGCTGAAGGAACGGGCCATCGCGCTGGGCTGGCCGGCCGACCGGATCCACGTCATCGACACCGACCAGGGCCAGTCCGGCGCCACGGCCGCTGACCGGGAGGGCTTCCAGCGCCTGGTCACCGAGGTCGGCATGGGACACGCCGGGATCGTCCTGGGTCTGGAGGTGAGCCGGCTCGCGCGCAACAACACCGACTGGCACCGGCTGCTGGAGATCTGCGCGATGTCCGCCACGCTGATCCTGGACGAGGACGGCCTCTACGACCCCTGCGACTTCAACGACCGGCTCCTCCTCGGCCTCAAGGGCACCATGAGCGAGGCCGAACTCCACCTGCTCAAAGCGAGGTTGAGGGGCGGTCAGCTGTCCAAGGCCCGGCGCGGGGAACTGGTCCAGCAGCTGCCGATCGGTCTGGTCTACGACGGCGCCGGCAAGGTCGTCCTCGACCCGGACACCGCGATCCAGCAGGCGATCCGCACCGTGTTCACGCTGTTCGACACCACCGGCTCGGCCACCGGCGTGGTCAAGGCGTTCAACCACGACCGGCTCACCCTGCCGCGGCGGCTGCGGTCGGGCCCGGACAAGGGCAAGGTCCTCTGGGGGCCGATCGCGCACTCGCGGGTGTTACAGATCCTGCACAACCCGTGCTATGCCGGGGCGTTCGTCTATGGCCGCTACCAGCACAAACCCGGTGTCGTCGGCGGGAAGAGCGGCCCGGCACTGAAGCCGCGCGAGCAGTGGATCGCGTTCTTCCCCGACGCCCACGTCGGCTACATCTCCTTCGAGAAGTACGAGGCCAACCAGGCCAGGCTCACCGCGAACGCCGTCGCCCACGGCAAGGACCGCCGGCACGGACCGGCCCGTGAAGGCCCGGCCCTGCTGCAGGGCATGACCCTGTGCGGGATCTGCGGCCGCCGTATGACCGTGCGCTACCACCAGCGCAAACACGGCCTGGAGCCGGAGTACGTCTGCCAGGCCAAGGGCATCGAGTACGGCAACCCGATCTGCCAGCGCGTGCATGGCGCCGCGATCGACCAGGCGGTCGGCCGCCTCCTGGTCACCGCCCTGACCCCACACGCGATCACCGCGGCCCTCGCGGTCGTCGACGAGCTGGCCGCCCGCGCCGACGAGGCCGAACGACTTCGGGCCGCCGCCGTCGAACGCGCCCAGTATCACGTCGACTTGGCTCGCCGCCGCTACCTCGCCGTCGACCCCGACAACCGCCTCGTCGCCGGCAGCCTGGAAGCCGACTGGAACAGTGCCCTGCGTGAGCTCACCCAGGTCCGCGAAACGTACGAGAGCGCCAAAAGCGACGGCGGCGGCGAACTCGACGACGCTCAGCGGGCCCGGATCACCGCCCTGGCCGCGGACTTCCCCGCCCTCTGGAACGACCCTGGCACCCCGATGAGGGAGCGAAAGCGCCTGGTCAGACTGCTGGTTGCCGACGTCACCCTGGTCCGGGCCGACCAGATCACCGCCCACGTCCGCCTCACCGGCGGCCAGGAGCACACCCTGACCACGCCCGTTCCGCTCGCCTCCTGGCAGGTCCGGCAGACCCCGACCGAGGTCGTCGCCGCCATCGACGAGCTCCTCGACGACCACACCGACGGCCAGATCGCCGCCATCCTCACCGAGCGCGGCCACGTCAGCGGCAGCGGCCGACCCATCCACGCCCGGATCGTCCGCCAGATCCGCGACGCCTACCACTTGCGCAGCCACCCCCAACGGCTGGCCGACCTCGGCATGGTCAGCCTGCGCGAGATCTCCCGCCGCCTCGGCGTCAACCAGGTCACCGTCAAGCACTGGCGCGACCGCGGCCTGCTGAGCGGACGCGTCGTCAACGACAAAGGCGAGTACTTCTACTACCCGCCCCCACCCGACTTCGTCAGGCCCCGGCTCGGCCGACCATCGCCCTACCGGCTCGCTGACGGGGCAACAACAACCGCATCAACCGAAAGAGGCGCAGTATGAAGCACGAGGTTTGTCCTTCGGCTTCGAGGCGCGGGCCGGATCGACCAACGTGCCGTAGTAGGCGGCGAGTTCGGCGTACGACTTGTTGATCTGCGGGTCGTA
>NZ_JBSGBN010000267.1:0-3945 GCF_053601275.1 Streptomyces sp. NPDC004752
CTCGCGCCGATCTCTTCCGCGGACGCGATGGCCTGGTTCGACGCGGCCCACACCACGGGCGAGGCGGTGCTGGCCGTCACCGGACTCGACACGAGTGCCCTGCGCAACCAGCACCCCGACACCACACCCCCCATGCTGCGCGGCCTCGTCCCCACCGCTCCCCGGCGGCGATCGGCCGCCGCGAGCGGACCCGCCGAGGAGGAGTCGCTCACCCAGCGCCTGGCCGGCCTCTCCCCGGCCGACCAACAGCACACGCTCAGCGATCTCGTACGGACGCATGTCGCCGGAGTGCTCGGACACGCCGACACGAACGGCATCGCGGGGGACCGGGCCTTCCAGGACATGGGCTTCGACTCGCTCACCGCCGTCGAACTCCGCAACCAGCTCAATGCGGCGACCGGACTGCGGCTGCCCACCACCCTCGTCTTCGACCACCCGTCCCCCGACGCCCTCGCGGCCCATCTACGGGACCAGTTGGGCTTCGACGAGTCGTCGGCGGACGTGTCCGTACTGGCAGAGCTCGACCGCATCGAGGAGGCGATCCGCAGCAGCGACGGAACCGCAGACTCCGGCCACGAGCGGATCACCGCCCGACTGCGGGAGCTGCTGGAGCTCGCCGCGAAGGCCGGAAGCGCTGCCGAGGCCGACGAGTCCGAGGACCTCGACTCCGCCACGGACGAAGAGCTCTTCGCCCTCCTGGACGACTTGGAATGACCGCGCCCCCGCCACCGGGGGCAGCACCCCGACCCGCATCCCTGACCACTCCATCCCGGGAAAGCTGAGAGCACGTGGCTGACGAGGAAAAGCTCCGCGAATATCTCAAGCGGGCCATCGCCGATGCACGCGACGCGCGCAAGCGCCTGCACGATGTCGAGGACAGGCAGCATGAGCCGATCGCCATCGTGGGCATGGCCTGCCGCTATCCGGGAGGTGTGAATTCCCCGGACGAGTTGTGGCGGTTGGTGTCGGACGGTGTGGACGCGGTCGGTGAATTCCCGGTCAACCGCGGCTGGGATCTGGATGAGTTGTACGACCCGGACCCGTCGCAGGCGGGCACGTCTTACACCCGTCATGGTGGATTCCTTTACGATGCCGACGAGTTCGATCCGGAATTCTTCGGGATGTCGCCGCGCGAGGCGCTCGCCACCGACCCCCAGCAGCGACTGCTGTTGCAGACGGCGTGGGAGACGTTCGAGAGCGCCGGGGTCGATCCCGAGACGCTGCGAGGCAGCCGTACCGGCGTTTTCACCGGCGTCATGTACAGCGACTACGGGTCCCGACCCCACCTTCCGCCCGAGGACTTCGAGGGATACCTCTTCAGCGGCAGTGCCGGGAGCATCGCATCGGGACGACTGGCCTACACGTACGGCCTTGAGGGCCCGGCGGTCACGGTCGACACGGCCTGCTCGTCCTCCCTGGTCGCACTGCATCTCGCGGCCAACGCGCTACGGCGGGGCGAGTGCGATTTCGCCCTGGCGGGCGGCGCGACGGTGATGTCGACCCCGGTCGCCTTCGTCGAGTTCTCCAGGCTCCGTGGTCTGGCCGCCGACGGCCGGTGCAAGTCGTTCTCGGCTGCTGCGGATGGTACGGGCTGGTCGGAGGGTGTGGGTCTGCTGTTGGTGGAGCGGTTGTCCGATGCTCGGCGCAAGGGGCATCGGGTGCTGGCGGTCGTGCGGGGCAGTGCGGTCAATCAGGACGGTGCGTCCAATGGTCTGACAGCGCCGAATGGTCCTTCGCAGGAGCGGGTGATCCGCCAGGCGTTGGCCAATGCCGGTTTGTCGGCTGTGGACGTGGATGCGGTCGAGGCGCACGGTACCGGTACGACGCTCGGAGACCCGATCGAGGCGCAGGCGCTGTTGGCCACTTATGGCCAGGAGCGTCCGGAGGGCAGGCCCCTGTGGCTGGGGTCGTTGAAGTCGAACATCGGTCATGCTCAGGCTGCTGCGGGTGTCGGTGGTGTGATCAAGATGATCGAGGCCATGCGGCACGGTGTTCTGCCCAGGACCCTGCACGTCGATGAGCCGTCGCCGCATGTGGACTGGGAGGCCGGGGCCGTACGCCTCCTCACGGCGGCCCACGACTGGCCGCGGACCGAGGCGCCCCGACGCGCTGGTGTCTCCTCCTTCGGATTCGGTGGCACCAACGCGCATGTCATCATCGAGCAGGCCGCCTCCGACGCCGATGCGGGGACCGAGGACGCTCCCCCGGCTCCGTTGACCACGATCCCGTGGCTCCTGTCCGGGCGGGACCAGAAGGCTCTGCGCGGGCAGGCCGAGCGGCTGCACGTTCACCTGACGGCGAACCCGGAACTGTCCTTGACGGACGTCGGGTTCTCGCTGGCGACGACCAGGGCCGCCCTGGAACGCCGTGCGGTCGTCGTCGGTGAGGATCGTACGGCGCTGCTGCGAGGTCTCGACGCCCTCGCACGCGGGGAAGACGTACGAGGCGGAAGCTCTGCCGTCGGCGGGAAGACCGCGTTTGTGTTTACGGGGCAGGGGAGTCAGCGCCTGGGTATGGGGTGTGAGTTGTATGAGCGGGTGCCGGAGTTTGCGCGTGTGTTTGATGAGGTGTGTGGTGTTCTGGATGGGGAGTTGGGGCGGTCGTTGAAGGAGGTTGTGTTCGGGTCTGTTGATTCGGAGTTGTTGGATCGGACGGCGTTGACGCAGCCGGCGTTGTTTGCGGTTGAGGTGGCGTTGTTCCGGTTGGTGGAGTCGTGGGGTGTGCGGCCGGATGTTGTGGCTGGGCATTCGGTCGGTGAGTTGGTGGCGGCTCATGTGTCTGGTGTGTTGTCGCTGGGGGATGCTGCGGTGTTGGTGGTGGCGCGGGCGCGGTTGATGCAGGCGTTGCCGGCTGGTGGGGCGATGGTGGCGGTGCAGGCGGCCGAGGCGGAGGTTCTGCCGCTGCTGTCGGATGGTCGGGTGGCGATCGCTGCGGTGAACGGGCCTCGGGCGACGGTGGTGTCCGGTGATGAGGATGCGGTCGTCTCCGTGGTTGAGCAGTTGGAGTTGCTGGGGTGCAGGACTCGTCGTCTGACGGTGTCGCATGCGTTTCATTCGCCCCGTATGGACGGGATGTTGGAGGAGTTCCGGGAGATCGCCGCCGGACTGACCTACCACACCCCCCGGATCCCGGTCGTCTCCACCGTGACAGGTCGCCTGGCCGAAGGCGATGAGCTGCGCTCGCCGGACTACTGGGCTCGACAGGTTCGCGAGGCCGTCCGCTTCGCCGACGCGACCCGCACCCTCCAGTTGGAAGGAGTCACCACTCTGCTGGAGCTGGGCCCCGACGGTGTGCTCTCGGCCCTGGTCGGCGCCACCGTCGAGGACGGGGCGGCCGCCCAGGACGCCGTGGTGTCAGTACCGGCCCTGCGTGCCGGACATCCCGAGACGGCCACCCTGGTCTCGGCCCTCGGCCGACTCCACACCCGGGGCGTCCCGGTGGACTGGCGCGCGTTCTTCGCGGGCAGCGGAGCCCGTCGCGTCGACCTGCCCACATACGCCTTCCAGACCTCGCGCCACTGGCTCTCCGCCGCCGGCGCGTCGGCCGACCCCGGCGGTCTGGGGCTCACACCGACCGGTCACCCCCTGCTCGGTGCGATGCTGCGCCCGGCGGACGGCGGCGACCTGCTGTTCACCGGCCATCTGTCGACCACTGCGCATCCGTGGTTGGCCGACCACACCATCCAGGGCACGACGCTCTTCCCCGGTACAGGTCTGTTGGACCTGGTCCTTCGGGCGGCCGAAGAGGTCGGTCTCCAGCGAATCGAAGAGCTGACGCTGACCACCCCGCTGGTGCTGCCGGAGCGCGGTGGTGTCCAACTCCAACTCATCGTCGGCGAACCGGACGAGAGCGGTGCCCGGGGGGTTGTTGTGTATGGGCGTGTGGAGGGTGATGAGGGTGGGTGGAGGGTGCATGCCGGTGGTCGGTTGACCGCCTGGGTGGGTT
>NZ_JBSGBN010000268.1:0-3901 GCF_053601275.1 Streptomyces sp. NPDC004752
TCGCCGGGCATCTTGGACACGAGTGAGTGCTTGCCGTGCACGACCTCGTCGTGGGAGATGGGCAGGACGTAGTTCTCGCTGTAGGCGTACACCATGGGGAAGGTCATCTCGTGGTGGTGGTGGGTGCGGTGGACGGGTTCGTGCCGGAGGTATTCCAGCGAGTCGTGCATCCAGCCCATGTTCCATTTCAGTCCGAAGCCCAGTCCGCCGCTGTCGGTGGGGCGGGTCACCCCGTCCCAGGCGGTGGACTCCTCGGCGATGGTGACCACGCCCGGACAGCGGCGGTAGACGGTTGCGTTCATCTCCTGGAGGAACGCCACCGCGTCCAGATCCTCCCGCCCGCCGAATACGTTCGGTGTCCACTGGCCCGAGTCGCGTGAGTAGTCGAGGTAGAGCATGGAGGCGACGGCGTCGACGCGCAGGCCGTCGATGTGGAACTCCTCGCACCAGTACACCGCGTTGGCGACCAGGAAGTTGCGTACCTCGGTGCGGCCGAAGTCGAACTCCAGGGTGCCCCAGTCCGGGTGTGCGGCCCGCAGCGGGTCCGCGTGCTCGTACAGCGGGCGGCCGTCGAACCGGGCCAGCGCCCAGTCGTCGCGGGGGAAGTGGCCCGGCACCCAGTCCATGAGCACGCCGATGCCGGCCTGGTGCAGGGCGTCGACCAGGTACCGGAAGTCGTCGGGGGTGCCGAGCCGGGCGGTCGGCGCGTAGAAACCGGTGACCTGGTAGCCCCAGGAGCCGCCGAAGGGGTGCTCGGCGACCGGCATCAGCTCCACATGGGTGAAGCCCAGGTCCCTGGCGTACGCGGGTAGTTCGTCGGCGAGCTGACGGTAGGTCAGTCCCGGTCGCCAGGACGGCAGGTGGACCTCGTACACGGAGAACGGCGCCTCGTGCACCGGGAGGTCCGCGCGGTGCGCCAGCCACCCTGCGTCGCCCCACTCGTAGCGCGAGGACGTCACCACGGAGGCCGTCGCGGGCGGCACCTCCGTGCGGCGCGCCATCGGGTCCGCCTTGAGGAACCGGTCGCCGTGGCGCGAGGTGATCTCGAACTTGTACAGCTCGCCCTCGCCGACGCCGGGCACGAACAGCTCCCAGACACCCGAGGAGCCGAGCGAGCGCATCGGGTACTGCGTGCCGTCCCAGCCGGTGAAGTCACCGGTGACCCGCACGCCCCGGGCGTTCGGTGCCCACACGGTGAACCGGGTGCCGGTCACGCCCTGATGCGTCATGGGTTCGGCGCCCAGCGCCCGCCACAACTGCTCGTGCCGTCCCTCACCGATCAGATGCAGGTCCAGCTCGCCGAGCGTGGGCAGGAAGCGGTAGGCGTCCTCGGTCTCGTGGACGGCGCCCTCGTACGTCACGCGCAGCCGGTAGGCGGGGATGTCACGCAGGGGCACCAGGGCCGAGAAGAAACCGTCGCCGTCGTCGTGCAGTTCGGCCCGCAGCTCGTCGGTGACGACGGCGACCGATAGGGCGTACGGCCGAAAGGCCCGGAACACCACACCGCCGGCCACCGGATGCGCCCCGAGCACGGAATGCGGATCATGGTGCGTCCCCGCCGACAACCGCTCGCACTGCCCCGCCCCGAGAGCCGGGAGAACAACGGCCTTGCTGTTCCCGGCTGTGCTCTGTCCGGGATCGGTCTCGCTGTTCTCGGCTGTGCTCTGTCCGGGACCGGCCTTGCTGTTCCCGGCTGTGCCCTGTCCCGGATCGGCCTCCTCGACCGTGGTCCCCGCGCCGCCCGACTCCTTGCCGCCGGTCTTCTCGGCGCCCGGTTTCCCGATGGCGGGCTTCTCCGTCGTGGCCTTCACCGCGCCCTGCGCCGTGGCCGACTCCGCCGCCGTCCTCTGGGCCGCGGCTTTCGCGGTCGCGGCCCTGGCCGGTGTGCGCTTCCTCCCCGTGATCTTCTTGGCCGCCGCTTTCTCCGCAGCCGTCTCCGCCGCGTTCTCCGCAGCTGGCTGCTCCGCCCCCGTCGCCCCGGTCGCCGTCTGCTTGGCCGGGGGTGCGGGGGGCTGCCGCGGTGGCTGCTTCGCGGTGGGGGCGCGGGGGTGCCGGTGCTGCGGGTCCGGGGCGCTGGACGCAGGGCGCGGGGTCACGGGTGGTGCCTCCTCGGCGCGGGGCGGTCAGGACTGGTCGGGCGAGGCGAGGCGGTGGACCGCCGACAGCGGCACCGGCAGCCAGTCGGGGCGGTGGCGGGCTTCGTAGAGGACCTCGTAGACCGCCTTGTCGGTCTCGTACGCCCGCAGCAGCACCGGATCGGTGCGCGGGTCCCGCCCGGCGACCTCGCCGTATCCGGTGCAGTAAGCCGCCCGGCACACGGCGGCCCAGCCGGGCGCCGGCAAACGCGCCGAGTGCGCCGCGTAGTCGAAGGAACGCAGCATTCCCGCGACGTCCCGCACCGCGGGCTGCGGCATACGGCGCTCCGCCAGCGGCCGGGCCGGTTCGCCCTCGAAGTCGATCAGCGACCACGGCCCGGACGGCGAGCGCAGGCACTGGCCGAGGTGCAGATCGCCGTGGATGCGCTGCGCGGTCCAGGTGCGCCCCTCGGCGGCCAGGTCGGCCAGCGCGGTGTAGGCGGACCGCAGCCCGCTCGCATGGGGGCGCAGGGCCGGTACCGCGCGGGCGGCCGCCTCCAGACGCCTCACCATGCCGCCGACCAGCGGCTCAAGGCCGCCGCGGCCCAGGGTGACGGTGGGCAGCGCGTGCGCGAGCGCGGTGTGCACCTCGGCGGTGGCCCGGCCCAGCGCCCGCGCCTCGGCGCCGAAGTCCTCGCCCTTGGCCAGCTCGCGCAGCGCCAGTTCCCAGCCGTCCGTGGCGCCCTGCACAAAGGGCTGGAGCACGGCCAGCACGGTCGGCTCATCGGCCGCTCTCGTGCCCTCGGCCCGCAGCCAGGCGGTCGGCGCCGGCACCCGGGCGCAGCCCTCGGCGGCCAGCGCCAGCGGTATCTCCAGATCGGGGTTGACGCCGGGCACGACCCGGCGCAGCAGCTTCAGAATGAACGTATCTCCGTAGACGACCGAGGAGTTGGACTGCTCGGCGGTCAGCCGCCGGGCCACCAGCCCGTCGCGTATCTCCTGGCCCGGATCCCGCTCGAAGCGCAGCACCCCGATACGGGCCCGGGTGCGCAGCGCCTCCAGCAGCACCTCGGCGGGCCGGGGGTCGTACAGGGCGTCGTACACCGTGCGTCCGGTGAGCGGCCCGCGGTCCACGTGTCCGATCAGCGCGGGCGCCAGCCGGGGCGGCAGCGCCTCGCGCGCGCCGATCAGCAGTTGGTAGCAGTCGCCGGGCTGTGGGGCGGCGCCCGGTGCGGGCGGCTGGTGGGCGCGGACCAGCAGGTGATACAGGCCGAGGCGGCCGGAGGGCAGCAGCTCGGTGACCGCCACCGGCGAGAACCCGGTGACCGGGCGTCCCTTCCCCGCGAACCAGCGCTGCCTCGGCAGCCACTCGCGCAGCAGGGGATCGAGGGACGCGAGGAGATGAGCTGGACTCGTCGTGCCGGACGGGGTGACCGTTTCCGCCATGGCGTCATGTCCTTTCCCCCTTCTTCAGCCTTCTTCGGCTCGCTTCCGGGGGCGCCCGAGCCGGTGGGGTGTTACTGATGCGTGCCCCGGGCGGCACGGTGGCAACCGCCCGCCCGGCGCCTTCCAGGGCGGTGCTAGACGGTGTCCCCGCGCAGTCGGAACCAGTAGAAGCCGTGGCCCGCGAGGGTCAGCAGATACGGCAGCCGCCCGATCGCCGGGAAGCGCACCCCGCCGAACAGCTCGACCGGATGCCGGCCGCCGAACCGCCCGAGGTCCACCTCCGTGGGCTGTGCGAACCGCGAGAAGTTGTGGACGCACAGCACGAGGTCGTCGTCGTATTCGCGCAGGAAGGCGATGACGGCCGGGTTGGAGGAGGGCAG
>NZ_JBSGBN010000269.1:0-3824 GCF_053601275.1 Streptomyces sp. NPDC004752
CCCGGTGCGGCGAGTGGGGGTGCCCCCTGCTCGAAGAGCTCGGGGGAGCGTGCCGGGCGTCGCGACGGGGCGAACGTTGCCTGTTGGGGCACTAGAACCGGGGCGTGTTACGGGACCGCCGCACCCGAGTGGTGCGGCGGTCCTTCGCGTTCCAGCATGCCTTGTGCCAGTGACGGCGGTCGTCGACGCCCGCGTGCTCGGGCCAGGCCACCACGTGCGGGAGGCCGGAGGGGATCACCTGGTCGCAGCCGGGGCAACGATAGGTCTTGCCCTCGGCGCTGGCCCCGGCGACATGGCGCACGCTCCAGTCCTCGCCCTGCCACTGCTCCGTGGACTGCCAGCCGCCGTAGCGGCCGGCGCGGTCGTCCTCGGCACTCCGGCCGGACGAGGCCGCGCCCTTGAGGTCCTTGGGCCGGTTGCGACGCGGGGACACGGGACACCTCACGGGGCTTTCCAGGATGCAGGGACTGTGTCCAGCGTACGCGGCTCGTACGGGGGTACGCGAAGGGCGCCAAACCAGACAAGTCGCCCGCCAGGGCCTCGCATTCTGCAGACAATCCGCAAATCCCGTCGCGAGGCCGTGTCTTCGGCACGTGTCAGCGGGTTATGCCGGGCGGGGAGCTCCGTGTCGGAGCCAGGAAAGCAGGAAACGCAATGCACGTAGGAAGTTTTGTGCTGGCCGCCCAGTTCCCGGGGCAGGGCCAGGGCGAGGCGCTGCACCGGGCGGTCCGCTCGGCGCAGGCCGCCGAGGAAGCGGGGCTCGACGCGGTCTGGCTGGCCGAGCACCACTTCGTGCCGTACGGCACCTGCCCGTCCGCGATCACCCTGGCCGCGCTGCTGCTGGGCCGCACCAGCCGTATCCGGGTCGGCACGGCGGTCAGTGTGCTGCCCACCGTCCATCCGGTCGCCCTCGGCGAACAGGCCGCGCTGCTGCATGTGGCGAGCGGCGGGCGCTTCTCGCTGGGCGTCGGCCGCGGCGGCCCCTGGGTGGATCTGGAGGTGTTCGGCTCGGGCCTCGCCGCGTACGAGCACGGGTTCCCGGAGTCACTCGATCTGCTGATGCGCTGGCTGCGCGAACCGGCGGTCGCCGCCTCGGGCGAGCGGTTCGCCTTCCGTGAGGTCCCCGTCGTGCCGCGTCCCACGGAGGCGCTGACCGATGCGCCGGGCCCCGAGGTCGTGGTGGCCTGCACCTCGCCGACGAGCGTCCGGCTGGCGGCCGAGCGCGGGTTGTCGATGCTGCTGGGCATGCATGTCGGGGACGAGGAGAAGGCCGCGATGGTCGCCCTGTGGCGGCGGCACGCGCGCGCGGCGGGGCGGTCCGCCGACGAGATCGCGGGCGCCGCTCATGTGTCGGCCGGCGTCTGCCAGATCGCCGACCGGCGCACCGAAGCGGTGGAGACGCTGCTGAAGGCGATGCCCGGTTGGCTGAAACTGGGACTGGAGGCGCATATGACGGTGGACAACCGGGTGCGCACGATGCGCGACCCCCTCGCCTACACCGAACTCCTCTGCGGGCTGCACCCGGTGGGCACCCCGCGGCTGTGCGCGGACCGGCTCGCGGCGACCTCGGAACGGACGGGCATCTCCCGCTTCGCCCTGCTCGTCGAGGGCTCGGGCGACCTCGCGACGACCGAGGAGAACGTACGGCGGCTGGGCACCGAGGTGCTCCCCCAGCTCCGCTGACACCGTGCGTCTTCCGTGCCGAGCGGGGAGCTTGCCGCTCCAGTACTGATTGCACCTCCCCCAGGCGGAGCGGCAAGCAGACGACTCACACCGTCAGCAGTCCCGGAGTTCGGGCGACTGGTTGAGCAACTGGCCGCGCACCGAGGTGAAGCGGGCCAGCCTCTCGTCGGCCGAGGCGTCCAGCGGGAATACCGCTACCCGATGGCAGTTCTGGAAGGCCAGCCGCACACCGAAGTGCCGCTGCAGCGCGCCGCGTATCGCGTCACTCGCGAGCGCACGCAGCAGCTGACCGCGTGCCTGCTCGTCCGGCGGGGGCGTCTGGTTGTCGGCGAACTCTCCGCCGTCCACCTTCAGCTGGGCCACCAGGGAGCTGATCATCTCCCACGCGTAGGGCAGGGAGGTCCGGACGCAGTCGACGAAATCGGCTTCGTCGACCTCGCCTCGCTCGGCCTGTTCCAGTAGGGCCGGTGAGACGTCGAGCGACATGAGTTCTCCTCTCGCACCCCCGCACAGCGGGGGTTGCCGGACAGGTCAGGGAGTTCGCGATGACGGACACGCTGAGTACACGTGTCGCGACCTCCCGTTCCCTACCGTAGGCAACGGACCGTGACGGCACCAGCAGAATGCGTACATGGGCCGGTCGGATTGGGCACACAATCAGCCAGGGATGAGCAACTCTTTACAGGGGTCACAGGGATGACCCGCTGGGATCCGGTCAACGGGGGCAAGGCGAGACGGGCGGGCGAATCGCGGGCATCGGGGCGCGTCGAGTAGCGTTGCCGACCATGCGTCTCGTCATTGCCCGGTGCTCCGTCGACTACGCCGGACGGCTCACCGCCCACCTCCCCTCGGCTCCCCGTCTGATCCTGGTCAAGGCGGACGGCAGCGTCTCGATCCACGCGGACGACCGGGCCTACAAGCCCCTCAACTGGATGTCGCCGCCCTGCACGCTCAAGGAGGAGACAGGGGACTCCGACGGCTCCGCAGGTGTCTGGACCGTCATCAACAAGGCGGGCGAGAAGCTCATCATCACGATGGAGGAGGTCCTGCACGACTCCTCGCACGAACTCGGCGTGGACCCCGGCCTGATCAAGGACGGTGTGGAAGCACACCTCCAGGAACTGCTCGCCGACCGGATCGAGTCGCTCGGCGAGGGCTACACACTGATCCGCCGCGAGTACATGACCGCCATCGGCCCGGTCGACATCCTGTGCCGGGACGCGGCGGGGCAGACCGTCGCCGTCGAGATCAAGCGGCGCGGTGAGATCGACGGCGTGGAGCAACTCACGCGGTATCTGGAGCTGTTGAACCGCGATCCGCATCTCGCCCCGGTCCGCGGCATCTTCGCCGCTCAGGAGATCAAGCCCCAGGCCCGGGTCCTCGCCACCGACCGCGGCATCGGCTGCCAGGTGCTGGACTACGACGCCCTGCGAGGCATCGAGGACGACAAACTGCGGCTGTTCTGAGCGACGCGGGCGGGCACGGGACGGGCCGGGGACGGGCCGGATCCGGCGCTGTTCTGAGCGACGCCGGACAGTGCGGGACGGGCCGGATCCGGGGTGCCGGATCCGGCCCGTCCCGCCTCAGATGACGGAATCCGGGCCGCTCGGCGAGCCCGTGCCGTCCGGGGCACTCGCCGAGCGGCTCGTCTGCGCCGGTGCGCTGGAGGCGGGGCCGCTTGCCGAATCGGACATGGACGGCGAGGACGGCGACGGCTGCGAGGTCGGCGACTCGGAGGCCGGCGGCTGCGAAGTCGACGGCGTCGTGGGCGGTTTCGACGTCGGCGGGGTGGATGTCGGCGGATTCGACGTCGGCGGCTTGCTGGTGGGCGGCTGGGACGGCGAGCCCGACGAGCCGTCGCCGCCCGGCCCCCGCGTCCCGCTCGGGCCGTCCGACGGCCCGGTCGGGGCCGATGACGACGGCGTCGGCCCGTTCGAGGTGCCTGGCGTGCCGCCGAGGCCCGGGTCGGCCGGCCTGCTGGTCGCCGTGCCGGTGTCGCCGCTGTCGTCCTTGGGCGTGTCCGCGCCCAGGCCGCCGCCGTCGGTGCCCTGACTCGCCGACGGGGTGTTGTCGACCTTGCCGGACGGGTCGTCGACCCGGTCGTGGGACGTCATGCCGAGCGTCACCACCGTGCCGAGCAC
>NZ_JBSGBN010000270.1:0-3621 GCF_053601275.1 Streptomyces sp. NPDC004752
GGCGTCGTACGTCTCCTCCGCCCAGACGGATGTGTACGCCACCGGTACCACGGCCCGCGTCCTCGGCTGGGGCACCACCTCGGAGAGCGGCGGCTTCCTGTTTGAATGGGCGGCCCCGGACGGAACGGAGCGGAGCCCCGGCCATGGTGTCCACGGAACGTCTCCTCGCCTTCGCGGCCATGTCGCTGCTGGTCATCGTCATCCCGGGCCCGAGCGTGCTGTTCGTGATCGGCCGGGCCCTCGCGCACGGCCGGCGCACCGCCGTGGCGACCGCGATCGGCAACGTCTTCGGCTCGTATCTGCTCGTGGTGGCCGTGGCGGTCGGCGTCGGCTCGCTGGTGGAGCGGTCGGCCGCCCTGTACCTGGCGGTGAAGCTGGCGGGCGCCGCCTATCTGGTCCACCTCGGCGTCCATGCCCTCCGGCACCGGGGCGAGTTGACGGCGTCGGCGATCCGGGCGACGCCCGTGGCCCCGGCGCGCGGCGATCTGCGGACCGTGCTGGACGGCGCCCTGGTCGGCGTCACCAACCCGAAGGGCGTCGTGTTCTTCGCCGCCGTCCTGCCGCAGTTCGTGGAGCACTCGGCGGGGCACGTCCCGTTGCAGATGCTGCTGCTCGGCCTGGTCCCGATCGGCATCGGCCTGGTCACGGACACCCTGTGGGGCCTGACCGCGTCGGCGGCCCGAGCGTGGTTCACAAGCTCGGACCGACGGCTGTCGCTGATCGGGGGCGCGGGCGGGTTCACCATGATCGGCCTGGGTGTGACGGTGGCGGTGACGGGCCGCGCGGACTGAGGCGCGGGCCACTCGCGGTGGGTCCGCACATCCCGAGGTCCCTTCGGCAGGTGAAGCACCGTCAGCCGGGCGCCCTCAGCCGTCGGCGCCCCGGCGGGGGCCACGCGGTACGAGTCGGCGCGGCCGATACGAGTCGGCGCGGCCGGTCGGACTCGTCCCCACGGTGTCCGCGTAGGGCCGGTGTCAGCCGCCGACGTACGCCGCGAGGTGCTCGCCGGTGAGGGTGGAACGGGCGGCGACGAGGTCGGCGGGCGTGCCCTCGAAAACGATCCGGCCGCCGTCGTGGCCGGCGCCGGGGCCCAGGTCGATGATCCAGTCGGCGTGCGCCATGACCGCCTGATGGTGCTCGACGACGATCATCGACTTGCCGGAGTCCACGAGCCGGTCGAGCAGACCGAGCAACTGCTCGACGTCGGCGAGGTGCAGGCCGGCGGTCGGCTCGTCGAGGACGTAGACGCCGCCCTTCTCCGCCATGTGCGTGGCCAGCTTGAGGCGCTGCCGCTCGCCGCCGGAGAGCGTGGTGAGCGGCTGGCCGAGCGTGAGGTAGCCGAGCCCGACATCGCTGAGCCGGGTGAGGATCCGGTGCGCGGCCGGGGTCCGTGCCTCGCCCGCGCCGAAGAACTCCTCGGCCTCGGACACCGGCATCGCGAGGACCTCGCTGATGTCACGGCCACCGAACAAGTACTCCAGGACCGACGGCTGGAACCGCTTGCCCTCGCAGTCCTCACAGGGCGAGGAGACACCGGCCATCATCGCCAGGTCGGTGAAGATGACCCCGGCGCCGTTGCAGACGGGGCAGGCGCCCTCGGAATTGGCGCTGAACAGCGCGGGCTTGACGCCGTTGGCCTTCGCGAACGCCTTGCGGATCGGTTCGAGCAGTCCGGTGTACGTCGCCGGGTTGCTCCGCCGCGACCCGCGGATCGGGCTCTGGTCGACCGAGACCACCCCCTCGTCGGCCGGGATCGAACCGTGCACCAGCGAACTCTTGCCGGACCCGGCGACGCCGGTGACGACGGTGAGCACACCGAGCGGAAGGTCCACGTCGACACCGGTCAGGTTGTTCAGCGACGCGCCGCGGATCTTGAGCGCGCCGGTGGGTTTGCGCACCGTCCCCTTCAGCGCCGAACGGTCGTCGAGGTGGCGGCCGGTGACGGTGTCGGAGGCCCGCAGCCGCTCGACGGTGCCCTCGAAGCAGACCGTGCCGCCCCCCGTGCCGGCGCCCGGACCCAGGTCCACGACATGGTCGGCGATGGCGATCAGCTCCGGCTTGTGCTCCACGACGAGCACGGTGTTGCCCTTGTCACGCAGCCGCAGCAGCAGCTCGTTCATCCGCTGGACGTCGTGCGGGTGCAGGCCCGCGGTGGGCTCGTCGAAGACGTAGGTGACGTCGGTGAGCGCGGAGCCGAGGTGGCGGATCATCTTCACGCGCTGCGCCTCGCCGCCGGACAGCGTGCCCGACGGCCGGTCCAGCGCGAGGTAGCCGAGGCCGATCTCCACGAACGAGTCCAGCGTGTGCTGGAGCTTGGCCAGCAGCGGGGCCACCGACGGCTCGTCGAGGCCGCGGACCCACCCGGCGAGATCGCGGATCTCCATCGCGCAGGCGTCGGCGATGCTGATCCCCTCGATCTTCGAGGAGCGGGCGCCCTCGCTCAGCCGGGTGCCGTCGCACTCGGGGCAGATGGCGAAGGTCACCACCCGTTCCACGAAGGCCCGGATGTGCGGCTGCAACGCGTCGATGTCCTTCGACAGCATCGACTTCTGGATCCGCGGGATCAACCCCTCGTACGTCAGATTGATGCCATCGACCTTGATCTTGGTCGGCTCCTTGTGGAGGAGGTCGTTCAGCTCTCTCTTGGTGTACTTGCGGATCGGCTTGTCCGGGTCGAAGAAGCCGCAGCCGGTGAAGATGCGGCCGTACCAGCCGTCCATGCTGTAGCCGGGGATCGTCAGCGCGCCCTCGTTGAGCGACTTGCCGTCGTCGTAGAGCTGGGTCAGGTCGATGTCGGAGACCCGGCCCCGGCCCTCGCAGCGCGGGCACATGCCGCCGGTACGGCTGAAGGTCGCCTTCTCCGTCCTCTTGGCGCCGCGCTCGACGGTGATCGCACCGCTCGCCTGTACCGAGGGCACATTGAAGGCGTATGCGCCGGGCGGTCCGATGTGCGGTTCGCCGAGGCGGCTGAAGAGGATGCGCAGCATCGCGTTGGCGTCGGTGGCGGTGCCGACCGTGGAGCGCGGGTCGGCTCCCATGCGCTGCTGGTCGACGATGATCGCGGTGGTCAGCCCGTCGAGCACGTCGACCTCGGGGCGGGCGAGGGTGGGCATGAAGCCCTGTACGAAGGCGCTGTAGGTCTCGTTGATCAGCCGCTGCGACTCCGCGGCGATCGTGGCGAACACCAGTGAGCTCTTGCCCGAGCCGGACACCCCGGTGAACACCGTCAGCCGGCGCTTGGGGATCTCGACGCTGACGTCCTTGAGGTTGTTCTCACGCGCGCCGTGCACGCGGATCAGATCGTGGCTGTCGGCGGCGTGCGACTCGGGCGCCTGCGTGTCCGTCCTCGGGGCCTTGCTCATCGTCTCTCCCTGTGTCAGCTGGGTTGGCCGGTCCGCTTTCGCGGTCGGCGTCGGCATGGTCGGGGTGGGCGGGGCAACGGTCCACCGGTGACCGGCGGCTGATCGGGGGGTCGGCCGGGGCCGCGGGACGCGGTGTGCGGGTGCGCGCGGCCGAACCAGGGCCGACCTCGGCGGAGCGGGGACCGGCACCGGGGCGCCGCGGGCCCGGGGCCTGGCCGCCTGGCCGCCTGGCCGCCTGGCCGCCTGGCCGCCTGGCCGC
>NZ_JBSGBN010000271.1:0-3538 GCF_053601275.1 Streptomyces sp. NPDC004752
TCCTCTTTCCTGCGCTCCGTCGGGGCACCAACATCGAGTTTCCCGGCAGAAGCTACCGGATCAATCATGGCTCAGTAGGGTCGGGGACTGGCGCGGTGGCCTGTGAGGGCTCCGTTTCCAGTCCCCGCCCGTCAAGTGAAGTAGGCCGCCGACGAGGTGCCCGCGGCTAGCCTCGGGCTTTCACGAAGCGGCCGTCCGAAGGATGATCAAATAAGCGGGGAGTGCCTCTGAACTGGGACGATAGGGCTTGTCGGAGGTCCTGTTCGTCCCCGAAAATGAAGCACTCCCCGGGTGAAGAAGCGTAGCGGGTCGTACGCGCCTGTCCGAGTTGAAGGCAACGGTCGTTCGGTGGTCTCGCAGGCCGGGGCGGTCCTCTGGTGGAGACGGTCCGAAAGAGCGGCGTGGATGCCGCGTTGTCGGCGGCGCTCGCGCCGTGGTGCAAGCTGCCGGGCGCTGGCCGCCATCCACACCGCACGGGCCGAAGTCCGCGACCACATATGGCAGTTGGCCGGGCTTGATGCTCCGATCGCCGACGGGCAGGTGATCGTGGACATCGACGGCGTGCTGGTGCTGGCCCACTCCGACGAGGAGGACGCCACACGGACCTGGAAGAAGACCTATGGGCATCATCCGCTCATGGCCTTCGTCGACCACGGACGCGGCGGCACCGGAGAGCCCGTCGCGGGACTGCTGCGGCCGGGCAGGGCGGGCAGCAACACCGCCGCCGACCACATCCAGACCACCCGGCTGGCGCTGGCCCAGTTGCCGAGGAAGTTCCGGCGCGGCCGGCACACCCTGATCCGCACCGATTCCACCGACGGTACCCACATGTTCCTCGACTGGCTCACCGCGCGTGGGCGGTGGCTGTCGTACTCGGTCGGCATGACCATCACCGAGCAGATCCATCAGGCGGTGCTGCGGGTTCCCGCCTCAGCGCGGACGCCGACCGTCGAGCCCGGCGGCGAGATCCGTGACGGTGCCTGGGTCGCCGAACTCGCCGGAGATGTACTGGACGGCTGGCCGCAGGGCATGCGGCTGATCGTCCGCAAGGAACGCCCGCATCCCCGCGCTCAGTTGCGGTTCACCAATGCCGACGGCATGCGCCTGACGGCGTTTGCCACCAACACCAAGGACGCCGCGATCGCGGCGCTGGAACTGCGGCACCGCCAGCGGGACCGCGCCGAGGACCGCATCCGCGCCGCGCGAGCCACCGGCCTGCGCAACCTGCCCCTGCACGACGCAGCACAGAACCAGATCTGGCTGGAGATCCTCCAGATCGCGCTGGACCTGCTGGCCTGGATGCCGATGCTGGCCCTGACCGGCCCCGCCCGGCCTGTGGGAACCCAAGCGCCTGAGGCTGCGGCTGTTCTCCGCCGCCGCCCAACTCGTCACCACCGGCCGACGCCGCATCCTCCACCTCGCGAAGCACTGGCCCTGGACCGACGTGATCACCGAAGCCCTGCAACGGCTCGCTGCCCTGCCGAACCCCGGCTGACCAGCATCTTCCTGTCCCTACGAACAGCACCACCCCGGCCGGAGACGTGGAACCCGGCGCCCACCCGACGCGACAGCCTGGCCACAGACCTGCCCGTCATCAGACTGGACGACCGAAACGGCCCGCCAGCGAATCCGACAGGGCCGTCACGTAGGGTCGGGGGCTGGCGCGGTGGCGGAGTACGTCCGCTCCGTGTCCAGCCCCCGCCGCATCGAACCGTGCGTGCGGTTCTCCCGCACACGGCTCACCGACGCCGTTCACCACCGGCATTCGGCCTGCCCCGCCAGTCCCGGAAGGGTCTGGGGGCGACGACGGTCCCGTGCAGAGCGACCAGCCCCAGCGAGTCGGCGGAGGCGAACGCCACCACCGACCAGCCGAATCTCCGGCTGCGCCGATGCTTCTTGGCGAGGAACCCGCCGATCCGCATCCGCGCATAGGAGCCGATCTGGTCGAAGCGGTGGGCCGAATTCCCGAAGCGGAAATACGCGCCCCACCCGCGAAGGAACGCATTCAGAGGGCGGAATAAGAGTGCATAGGAGTTTTGTCGTCACCTGAACGTGTGGCGGTGGGGCATCCCGGCCGTTCGGCGGCCATGGGCATGTTGGGCTGGTCGCCGTGAGCGAGCGCAAGCCCTACAAGACCGACGTGAGCGACGAGCAGTGGCCGATGGTCGAGCCGGTGATCGCCGCGTGGAAGGCCGCGCATCCCTCGGTCAGCGGCCATCAGGGCCGGTACGCGATGCGGGAGATCGTCAACGCACTGCTCTACCAGGGCCGGACCGGTTGCCAGTGGGACCTGCTCCCGCACGACTTCCCGCCGCCCGGCGCGGTGAAGTACTACTTCTACACCTGGCGTGACGACGGCACCGACCAGACCATTCACGACCTGCTGCGTTGGCAGGTGCGGGAAATGGCGCATCGGAAGGCGGACCCGAGCCTGGTGGTGCTCGACACCCAGAGCGTGCACGCGGCGGCCGGAGTGCCCGCTGAGTCGACGGGGCGCGACGCGGCAAGAAAAGTACCGGGCCGCAAGCGCGGCCTGGCCGTTGACGTTCTGGGGCTGGTGATCGCGGTGGTGGTGGCGGCCGCGTCGGCGCACGAGAACGCCGTCGGCATCGCGCTGCTGGACGAGGTCGCCGCCGACACCGACACCGTTCAGAAGGCCCTGGTCGACCAGGGCTTCAAGAACGCCGTCGTCGCGCACGGGGAGAAGGTGGGCATCGGGGTGGAGGTCGTGGAGCGCAATCCCGCGCAGACCGGGTTCGTTCCCCAGGCCAAGCGGTGGGTCGTGGAGCGCGCCTATGGGATCTTGATGCTGCACCGCAGGTACGAGCACCGGCCCCGCAGTTCGGAGTCGCGGGTGTACTGGGCGATGACCGCGGTGATACTGCGCCGGCTGACCGGGGCGACTACACCGGCCTGGCGCACCGCGTGACCGGCGGGGAGCTGACCCTCGGCGCGGTGCTGGCACGGCTGGAGGAGCGGGAACGGGAGATTACCGCGCAGGCCGAGACGATGCGAGAACAGATCACGCAGCTGACCGCACAGCTCGATCGGCCGGGCCGCCGAAGACGTCCGGATCACCCGCAAGACACTGCTGGGGCTGCCCGACCCGCAACCGCCCGCGCCGCCGGCACCGAAACTGCCGGACCATCCGGCCTATCAGCAGATCATGGCGGTGTTCACCGCCGCCGACCACCCGCTGCGGGCCCGGCAGGTGTGCGAGGCGATGGACCTGCCGGTCGCGCCCAACAACATCAACAACGTCCGCCTCAAGCTCAAGCGGCTGGCCGACCGCGGAATCCTGGCCGAGACCGAGCCAGGCTTGTTCACCCAGCCCCGGCCATAGCCGACCGACGTCGCCCCGACCTGCCCGCTTGTCCCGCACGAAACGAAGAATCGGGCATCAGCTCTGATACCGTCCTCTCAGAGGGCATTTGATTTAGGTAGATCGCCCCGTATGCCCTAGTAGGTGCCTCGCCAGGTGGGTGTGGTCTCGTCCGTTATGCGCTTGGCGAGGTTGTCGATCGAGGCGATGTGGATC
>NZ_JBSGBN010000272.1:0-3502 GCF_053601275.1 Streptomyces sp. NPDC004752
GGCTGCTGGCCGCCGTCCCGGTCGGCCCGGAGCCCGGCGGACCGGACGGCTCGCCGTCCGCGTCGCCCGCCCCCTCCGACACACCGCGGCGGCAGGACGGCGAACCGGCGGACCGGCAGCGGGAGAGGGCCCCGAGGGTCAACGGGGACTCGCCGGGCGGCGCGGCGGACAACGCGACGGGCGGCGCGGCGGTACGGCCCGACGCACCGCCGTGCCGGTACGACGCCCGGTACCCGGCGGGCCCGATGTCGCTGAACGCGTACATCACCGGATACTCCAACGTCCGGAAACTGAAGGGCGCCGCACTGGTCCCGCTGACCTGCACGCTGATCGAGCAGGGCGAACCGGAGTTCGAGTTCTACCCGGACTTCAGCGGCGGCACCATCAAGCAGCACTCCTCGGGCACCCTCTACAACGAGGGCCGCACAGGGTCGCCGCCGTTCGAGGCCACCTTCCTGACCTTCGGCTTCACCCCGACGACGGCCACCATGGTGCTGGAGCAGACCGGCCCGCTGACCATCGACTCGCTCGGCGCCACCGACTTCGTGTTCACCAGCACCGACACCTATGTCCGGGTGCCGCTGGTGCTCCGGGTCACCAAGCTCACGGTCAACGGGACACCGCTGGACGTGGGTCCGAACTGCCGGACCGAGAAGCCCCTCACCTCCCCCGAACCGGATCCCGCGCACCACCTTGGCGACCATCTGGTGCTGCACGGCCGGGGAGAGCAGGTCACGGGCGAGCCGGCCACCGGCTATCTGCTGCTGTCCGGCGGCCCGCTGACCGGCGAGGCGGACATTCCCGCCTTCACCGGCTGCGGGACCGGCGGCGAGCACCTCGACCGTCTGCTGACCGCCTCGGTCTCCGGCTCCGGCAACTACGTCAAACAGACGCAGGGCCAGACGTGCTACGTGGCCGCGGACGTGCCGAACCCGGACGAGTGCACCACGGATCTGCAACCCCTGAAGATTCCCGTTCCCGAACGCTGAGTCACCCCTCCGCCAGGACCCCTCACGGAAGGCCACCTCATGAACCGGTTCCCGCTCGGCGCCAGACTCACCACCACCGTCACCGCGCTCACCGCCGCGCTCGGCGCCTTCGCCTCGATGGGCACGGCGACCGCCGCCACGGCCCAACTGAACGGCGAGTGGGCGCCGTTCACCCGCTGCCCGGTGGACGCACCGGCGATGGTCGCCGCGGACGGCCTGGCCAGGACGCCGCAGTGCGTGGTCTCCGCCTCGCCGAGCGGCTCCATCACGCTGGGCAACACCACCGTGGTGACGGGGCGGACCAACCTCCAGCTGGGGGTGGTGCAGAACTCCGACGGCACCAGCACCGTCGTGGCCCCGCCCGACGGCGCGGTCATCGCCGACTCGGCGTCCGTGCCCGGCGGGCTGCTGGGCCTGATGTGCCCGAGCGGGCTCCCCGTGATCACGGCCATCTGCGAGCAGCTCGCCGACAGCACGCTCAACAGGATCACGGCGACCGTGGAGTCCGTCGGCACGCCCTTCGACTTCGACCAGAGCGCGGGCGTCGTCACCGACCGGCCGATCGTCGCCCTGCCGGTCCGGATCCACCTGGAGAACCCGTTCCTCGGCGCGGGCTGCTACATCGGCACCAAGAACAACCCGATCGTGCTGCGGCCGAGGAACCTCACCTCCCCCGCGTTCGGGCTGTCGTCCTTCAAGGGCGACGGCACCCCCGCCGCCGACGGCGAGATGAGCCGGATCGGCCTCACCGGGGCGACCCAGAACGACAGCAGTTTCGCGGTGCCCGGCGCCAGCGGCTGCGGGCTGGGCATCGGCCTGATCGACGCGGCGGTCAATCTGAAGACCGGGCTGCCGTCCGCCGCCGGGAAGAACAGCCTCACCCTCAACGACACCCAGACCTACCTCACCGGTCTGACCGCACCCGGCACCGTCGCCCCCGACGCCGGCAAGATCCTCGCGCAGAACTGGAGATCGGCCGTCAGGTGAGCGCCGTACAAAGGCGATTATCAGCCGTCCCGGCAGTCCGATCCCGTCTCGCCGCGGCAAACCGTGCACGGCCTGTGTACGGCGCATGAAACTTCATTTAGCTTCAGCAGCCCACACAGGTATGCACCTGACGGCGGGCCGGGTGCCCCTCGGTCCTCGAGGGGCACCCGGCCGGTCTCCCCCCACCGGGCGCGTCGGAGAGCAAGGGACGACCAGTCATGCCTTCAACCGTACGGTCGCCGCAGGTCGGAGAGCCACTCGAACCCCTGCCCAGGGAGTTCGCGGCCTTCATGCGACCGGAGTTGCCCGGCCTCATGAAGGAAATACGCATCGAGGTGACCCGCGCCTATCCCGTCTACGGCAGGCTGCTCAACGGCCCCGACGCCGACGCCATCCGGCAGGGTGTCGAGGAGGCCCTGGCCGCCTTCGTGGACCGCGTCGCCGAACCGGGCAAGAAGTCGGCGCTGCGCGACCAGTTGTTACGCAAGTTCGGGCGCGTGGAGGCATATGAGGGCCGGGAGCTGGACACCCTCCAGGGGGCCTACCGGCTGGGCGCGCGCATCGCCCTGCGCAGGGCCAGGGCCGTGGGCCGCCAGTACAACCTGTCACCCACCGTCATCCTCGCCTTCGCCGACGCCCTGTTCGCCTATGTCGAGGAGTTGGAGGCACTCTCCCGCGAGGGCTATCTGGAGGTGCAGTCGCGGGCCTCGTCCGAGGTCTCGGCGGTACGAAGACAGTTGCTGCACCTGATCCTCGCCGCGCCGCCGCTGCCCCAGGCGACCGTGTCCGGGCTGTGTGAGGCGGCCGCCTGGCCGCTGCCCGCGGAGGTCACGCTGGTCGCCCTGCGTTCGCCCGCGCCCGACCGTCTGGAGGCGGGCCTGGCCGGTGACGTCCTCGCGGACCTGGACATTCCGCAGCCCCATCTGCTCGTCCCGGGAGCCCTGACCCCGGAGCGGATCGCGATGCTGGACGCGGCGCTGGCCGGCACCCACGCCGTCGCGGGTCTGACGGTGCCGCTCACCCAGGCGGCCGACTCCATCCGCTGGGCGCGCCGGGTGCTCCAGCTGATCGACGAAGGGGTCGTGGCCGACGCGCCGCTGACCCGCTGCGAGGACCACCTGGTGACGCTGTGGCTGCTGTCGGACCCGCCGCTCGTGTCCCAGCTGGCGGCCAGGGAACTGGCGCCGCTCGACGGGCTGCCGAGCAGTCGGCGCAGCCGGCTCATGGAGACCCTGCGTGTGCACATCTCCACCCGGGCGCCCGCGGAGCAGGTCGGCGAGATGCTGGGCGTGCACGCCCAGACGGTGCGCTACCGCCTGCGGAACCTGGACACCCGGCTCGGCGACCACCTCACCGACCCGGACCACCGCTTCGCCCTGGAGGCGGCACTGCGTTCGCTGCATCTGCGGGGCGGCACCGGCGGCGACTGAGCCACCCGACGGCAGACCTCCCGGAGACGGTTCTCCAGGCCCGTGGCCGTCGGCCGCGGGGCGCGGGGGCGCGGGGGCGCGGGGGCGCGGGGGCGC
>NZ_JBSGBN010000273.1:0-3280 GCF_053601275.1 Streptomyces sp. NPDC004752
GACTACTACGTCTGGGCCGACGACGACAAGCAGTACGCCGACGCCCGCATCATCTTCGTCGACACCGAGGCATCGAACTGGACGCACGACCCGGTCCGGGGTCAGTACTACTTCCACCGTTTCTTCTCCCACCAGCCGGACCTCAACTACGAGAACCCGGCCGTCCAGGAGGAGATCCTGGCCGCCCTGCGCTTCTGGCTCGACCTCGGGGTCGACGGATACCGGCTGGACGCGGTGCCCTACCTGTACGCGGCCGAGGGCACCAACTGCGAGAACCTGCCCGCCACCCATGAGTTCCTGAAGCGGGTGCGCAAGGAGATCGACTCGCTGTACCCGGACACCGTGCTGCTGGCGGAGGCGAACCAGTGGCCGGAGGACGTGGTCGACTACTTCGGCGACTACCGCACCGGCGGCGACGAATGCCACATGGCCTTCCACTTCCCCGTCATGCCCCGCATCTTCATGGCCGTACGCCGCGAGTCCCGCCACCCCGTCTCCGAGATCCTCGCCAAGACCCCCGCCATCCCCGCCCACTGCCAATGGGGCATCTTCCTGCGCAACCACGACGAACTCACCCTCGAAATGGTCACCGACGAAGAACGCGACTACATGTGGGCCGAATACGCCAAAGACCCCCGCATGCGCGCCAACATCGGCATCCGCCGCCGCCTCGCCCCCCTCCTCGACAACGACCGCAACCAGATCGAACTCTTCACCGCCCTCCTCCTCTCCCTGCCCGGCAGCCCGATCCTCTACTACGGCGACGAGATCGGCATGGGCGACAACATCTGGCTCGGCGACCGCGACGCCGTCCGCACCCCCATGCAATGGACACCCGACCGCAACGCCGGCTTCTCCTCCAGCGACCCCGGCCGCCTCTACCTGCCCACCATCATGGACCCCGTCCACGGCTACCAGGTCACCAACGTCGAAGCCGCCATGTCCTCCCCGTCCTCCCTGCTCCACTGGACCCGCCGCATGATCGAGATCCGCAAGCAGAACCCCGCCTTCGGACTCGGCACCTACACCGAACTGCCCTCCTCCAACCCGGCCGTCATCGCCTTCCTGCGCGAATACGACGACGACCTCGTGCTGTGCGTCCACAACTTCTCGCGGTTCGCACAGCCGACCGAACTCGACCTGCGGGCCTACGACGGACGGCATCCCGTCGAACTCGTCGGCGGAGTGCGCTTTCCCGCCATCGGTGAACTCCCCTACCTCCTCACCCTCGCGGGCCACGGCTTCTACTGGTTCCGGCTCTCCCGAGTCGCATCCCGCATCGGCCGACGACGCTGAGCGCGCGGCGCCGAGGAAAGGACGCCTCACCATGCCGAAGACCGTTTCGCTCCGGCCGCGCGGCGCGGCCGGCCCCGACCGGCCGATGGCGCCCCTGGCCAAACTGCTGAGCGAGTGGCTCCCCCGGCAGCGCTGGTTCGCGGGCCGGGACCGGCCGGTCACGGACCTGGCCGTGCTGTCCATGACCGAGTTGTTCCCGGGCTGTCTGCATCTGCTGGTGCACACCGGGCAGGGCGGCGTCCCCGCGCCCGGCGGCACGCCCCCGGCCGGCGCCTGCTACCAGCTGCTGCTCGGCGTGCGCAAGGAGCCGACGCCGCATCTGGACCGGGCGTTCATAGGCCGGGTGCCGGACGGCCCGCTCGCCGGTGTCGCGCTCTACGACGCGTTGCACGATCCGCGCTCGGCCGCGCTGCTCCTGGAGCGGCTGCTGCGGCCGGGCACAGCGGGTCCGCTGCGCTTCGAGGCGGACCCGGCCGTGCGGGTGCCCGGCGGGCTCGCGCCGCGTCTGCTGGCCGCCGAGCAGTCCAACTCCTCGCTGGTGTACGGCGATGCGTACATCCTGAAGGTGTTCCGCCGGGTGGAGCCCGGCATCAACCCGGACCTGGAGGTGCCCAGGGCGCTGGCCGCGCAGGGCTGCACTCGGGTGCCCGCACCCGTCGCCTGGTTCCGGACGACCGAGCCGCGGCCGGCCACGCTCGGGGTGCTCCAGCCGTTCCTGACGGACGCCGCCGACGGCTGGACGCTGGCGCTGCGCGCGCTCGCCGCGGGGGACGGCTTCCACACCGAGGCATACGAGTTGGGGCAGGCCACGGCCGATGTGCACATGGCGCTCGGCACCGCCTTCCCGTCCGCAGGCACCGCCTTCCCGTCCGCAGGCAGCGGCGAGAACGGCCACACCGTGGCGGCGATGACCGCCCGCCTGGAGGCCGCCGCGCACTGTGTGCCGGCCCTCGCGCCGTTCGTCCCGGGGCTGCGCACCGCGTTCGGCGCGCTCGACGGCCACGACGCCGAACCCGCGGCCCAGCGCATCCACGGCGATCTGCACCTCGGGCAGGTGCTGCGGGCCGGGCGGGACTGGTTCGTCATCGACTTCGAGGGCGAGCCCTCGCGCCCGCTCTCCGAGCGGCGCAGCGCGCAGTCCCCGGTGCGGGACGTGGCCGGCATGCTGCGCTCCTTCGACTATGCGGCCCGGCAGCGACGCCCCTGGCACCCGGATTGGGCCGACCGCTGCCGGGATGCCTACTGCGCGGGCTACGCCGCCCGGGCCGGGTGGGACCCGCGCCGCAAGCACGCGCTGCTGCGTGCCCACGAGACCGACCGGGCGGTGTACGAGGTCGTGTACGAGGCCCGGCACCGTCCGGACTGGCTGCCCGTTCCCATGGCCGCGATCGAGCGGCTCGCCGTCAGGGGAGGCTGACCTCATGGCACTGCGCGACATCTCGCTCCCCGAGCCGTCGGGCCCCGTACCGCCCGCGGTCCTCCCGCTGGCTCCGGCCGACCGCGAGCGGCTGCTCGCGGGCGCCCACCACGACCCGCACGCCCTGCTGGGCGCGCACCCGGTGCCGGGCGGCACCCTCTTCCGGGCGCTGCGGCCCTTCGCCCGCGCGGTGAGCGTGCTGGTCGACGGGGCGCGCAGCGGGCTGGTCTCCGAGGGCGAGGGCCTCTTCTCGGCCGTGCTGCCGCACGCGACGATCCCGGTGTACACGCTGCTGGTCGAGTACGAGGACGCCGTGCACGAGACCGCCGACCCCTACTGCCTGCTGCCCGCCCTCGGCGAGCTGGATCTGCATCTGATCGGTGAGGGACGGCACGAGCAGTTGTGGCGGGCGCTGGGCGCCGAGCCCATGACGCATCAGGGCGTGACCGGCACCCGGTTCACCGTGTGGGCGCCGAACGCCCGGGGCGTGCGGGTCACCGGTGACTTCACCGGCTGGGACGGCACGCAGTACCCGATGCGCTCGCTCGGCTCCTCGGGTGTCTGGGA
>NZ_JBSGBN010000274.1:0-3260 GCF_053601275.1 Streptomyces sp. NPDC004752
GGTGCCGCCCGCACCCCCGCGGCACGCCCCCGCCCCGCCCGTGCCGGACACCACCGGGCATGTGCCGCTGCCGCCCGGCGGCCCCGTCGCCGCACCCAGCACACCGCCCGCCACCACCGCGTCCGACCCGGCCGGCGCGACGCTGGCCGTCCTGCTGATCGGCCCCGCGGGCGCGGGCAAGACGAGCGTCGCCAAGTACTGGGCGGACCACCGCCGGGTCCCCACCGCCCACATCAGCCTGGACGACGTACGCGAATGGGTCCGCTCCGGCTTCGCCGATCCGCAGACCGGGTGGAACGACCACTCCGAGGCGCAGTACCGGCTGGCCCGCCGCACCTGCGGCTTCGCCGCGCGGAACTTCCTGGCCAACGGCATCTCCTGCATCCTCGACGACGCCGTGTTCCCGGACCGCCCGGTGGTGGGCCTCGGCGGCTGGAAGCGCCACGTCGGCCCCGGCCTGCTCCCGGTCGTCCTGCTGCCCGGCCTCGACATCGTCCTGGAGCGCAACGCCGAACGCTCCGGAAACCGCAGGCTGACCGACGAGGAGGTGGCCCGCATCCACGGCCGCATGGCCGGGTGGTACGGCTCGGGGCTGCCGATCATCGACAATTCCCAGCTGGACGTGCCCGGCACCGCCCGCGTTCTGAACGACGTCCTGGCCAGGGCGATAGCGAGCCCCCCGAACTGGTGACCAGGGCGGGCGCACTCCTTGGGGAAGCGCCCCCGGACCGGACGGGGACACCACCGGCCCGGACCCGGCACACGGCCGATCGCGCTCCCGATCCCTCGAACGGCAGCTCCCCGACCGGCACAATCCGGTCACCGCTTCTACGCTCGACTCATGTCAGAGGTGTATGCGAACCGCCGATCCCGGTTGAGGGAGCGCTGCACGGCGGCCGGCACCGCGGCGGCGCTCATCTCCCGCCCCGCCAATGTGCGCTATCTGGCGGGCGCCGCCCCCCAGGGCGCGGTCATGCTGCTCGGCCGGAGCGAGGACCTGCTGGTGTGCGCCGAGCCGCCCGACGACCGCCCCACCGAAGGGCGGCCGGACGAGAACCTGCGCGTGCACGTCCTGCCCGCCTCCGGCGGTGACCCCGCCGTGGCCGCCGCGGGCCTCGCCGCCGGTCAGGGCGCCGACGCCCTCGCGGTCGAGGAGCACCACCTCACCATGGCCCGCTACCGGGCCGTCACCGCCGTCGCCCCCGGTCTGCGCCTCGCCGATCTCGGCGCGGCCGTCGAGCAGCTGCGGGTCGTCAAGGACGAGGAGGAGATCTCCTGTCTGCGGATCGGCGCGGAGATCGCCGACCAGGCCCTCGGTGAACTGCTGGAGTCCATCCTGGTGGGCCGCACCGAGCGGCATCTCGCGCTGGAGCTGGAGCGGCGTCTGGTCGACCACGGCGCCGACGGGCCCGCGTTCCCGACCTCCGTCGCCACCGGACCCAACTCCGGGCACCGCGGTCACCGCCCCACCGACCGGAGGGTCGAGGAGGGCGACTTCCTCTCCGTCTGCCTGGGCGCCGCCTACCGTGGCTACCGCTGCGAGATCGGCCGTACCTTCGTCATCGGCACGTCCCCCGCCGACTGGCAGGTCGAGCTGTACGACCTGGTCTTCGCCGCCCAGCGGGCCGGCCGGGAGGCCCTCGCGCCCGGCGCCGCGTTCCGCGACGTGGACCGCGCCGCCCGCCAGGTGCTGGACTCCGCGGGCTATGGCGAGGGCCTGCAACCCGTCACCGGACACGGCGTCGGACTCGAAATCGACGAGGACCCTCAGTTGGCCCCCGCCGCCATGGGTAAACTGGACGCTTGCGTGCCGGTCACCGTCGAACCGGGGGTCCACCTCCCGGGACGGGGCGGTGTCCGGATCGATGACACGCTCGTCGTGCGCCCCGAGGCGGACGGCGGACCCGAGCTACTCACCATTACGACCAAGGAGCTGCTCGCGCTGTAGCGACCGCAGGGAGTGCAGGCACGTCCCCCGCGCCGCTCGGTTCGTGCCCCGGGGTCGTCCACGTCAGTCCAGGAGATTCCGCAACCGTGGCTTCCACGAACGACCTCAAGAACGGCCTGGTGCTCAAGCTCGAAGGCGGCCAGCTCTGGTCCGTCGTCGAGTTCCAGCACGTCAAGCCCGGCAAGGGCCCGGCATTCGTGCGCACCAAGCTCAAGAACGTGCTCTCCGGCAAGGTCGTCGACAAGACGTTCAACGCCGGCGTCAAGGTCGAGACGGCCACTGTCGACAAGCGCGACATG
Source organism: Streptomyces sp. NPDC004752 (assembly GCF_053601275.1). Classification (NCBI taxonomy): domain Bacteria; kingdom Bacillati; phylum Actinomycetota; class Actinomycetes; order Kitasatosporales; family Streptomycetaceae; genus Streptomyces; species Streptomyces sp. NPDC004752. Next base: position 2,248 of record NZ_JBSGBN010000274.1, read on the forward strand.
CAGTTCTCGTACATGGACGGCGACTACTTCGTCTTCATGGACATGGAGACCTACGACCAGCTGCACATCGACCGCAAGGTCGTCGGCGACGCCGCCAACTTCCTGATCGAGGGCTTTGAGGCCACCGTCGCCCAGCACGAGGGCGAGGTGCTCTTCGTCGAGCTGCCGGCCGCCGTCGAGCTGACCATTTCGGAGACCGAGCCGGGCGTCCAGGGCGACCGCTCCACCGGCGGCACCAAGCCCGCCACGCTGGAGACCGGCCACCAGATCCAGGTTCCGCTCTTCATCACCACCGGCGAGAAGATCAAGGTCGACACCCGCACCAGCGACTACCTCGGCCGGGTGAACAGCTAACCGTGGCTGCCCGCAACACGGCCCGCAAGCGTGCCTTCCAGATCCTCTTCGAGGCGGACCAGCGCGGTGCCGGGGTTCTGACGGTCCTCGCGGACTGGATCCGCCTCTCGCGGACCGACCCCCGGCAGCCGCCGGTGAGCGAGTACACGATGCAGTTGGTCGAGGGCTACGCGGAGCACGTGGAGCGCATCGACGAGCTGATCGCCCAGTACTCGGTCGGCTGGACGCTCGACCGGATGCCGGTCGTGGACCGCAACATCCTGCGGCTCGGCGCCCATGAGCTGATCTGGGGCGACGAGACCCCGGACGCCGTCGTCCTGGACGAGATGGTGCAGCTGGCGAAGGAGTTCTCCACGGACGAGTCGCCCGCGTTCGTCAACGGGCTGCTGGGCCGGCTGAAGGAGCTGAAGCCCTCGCTGCGGCGCGATTAGCACCGCTCGTGCCGCCGGTGCGGGGGCGTCGTGGGAAGGCGGCAGAAAGGCGGCTGAGGGGCGCCTGGGGCCGCTCACGCAGTTCCTCGCGCCCCCGAAGGGTCGTACGACAGAAAAACCGCCGGGGTGGGCGGCACCCGAGTGTTGCCGCCCCCCCCGCGGGGCGGTTATTGTTGGTGGGGGGGCGGGGGATGGTTAGTAGTGGGTGGGGACGGCCAGGCGCGCGTC
>NZ_JBSGBN010000275.1:0-3221 GCF_053601275.1 Streptomyces sp. NPDC004752
GGTCCTAGAGAAACCCCATCATCGCAGGTCGCAAGGCACTTCTTCGTTTCCGGAAGAACTATCCACAGGCATCAAGCCGGTGGATCCGGGCTGAGGATGGAATGCGTTGATTATCCGCGCTGAGGAGTATGACGTGGCGTATTACCCCGACCTCTCCCCCTACTCCTACGATCAGTCGTCGCGCGACATGGTCAACGTCGGATGGCTGTCGACTCAGCACCCGTATCCCAAGGGGATCGTGGACGAGCGCGTAGTGACCGCTCTGAAGGTCCTCTCCATCGCCTACGAGAACCAGATGCGCGGCATCCACTCCTGTGAGTTCTGCGACGGCGACCGGACTTTCGTCTTCGACGGGCCGACCGGGGAGACGGAAGCCTGGCTCGGTTCAGCGGAAATCCGCGTAGAGGGAGTGGACGGAACCTGCTACGCCGCGCCGAACCTGGTGATCCACTACATCACGGAGCACCACTACTGCCCACCTGAGGAGTTCTGCCAGGCCGCAGTGCGGGCCGTTACTGCGTGGGGCCGGCCAGCGTCGTGATGGGCAACGGTGGGCAGATTTCTCGTTTCCGAGTGAGGCTTACCAGTTCTTCCGGAGGCTCGGCTCCGTCCCGTAGGGCCAGTACGTAGGTCTTTTCCTGTCGGGGTGTCAGCAACGGGGCCTGCCCACGCAGGTGGTGCATCGCGGCCATGGTCCCGTCCGAGCGCACGAGTGCCCGGACGGCTGTGATCAGCGGATCAGGTGGTCTGATGCCTTTGACCTGCTGGAGGTAGAGCTCTTCCCAGTTCTCGCCCACGTAGGTGGTGACGGGAATGTGGTGGATACTCCCGTCCTGCCCGTCCACCAGGTAAGGGCCGTTGCCTATCAGCATCTTGGCGTGGTCGCGACTACGGATGTACTCCACACTGACTGCCAGTGGACCAGCCAGCCCAAGGCATGCTGTTCCACGTCAAGGACAGCGGCTTCCGGCAACCACGGCGACTCCTGCCGCTCGCTCGCCAGCAAGCCCTCCACCAACTGGACTGCACGCTCCTTGGAGACCATGTCCTTCATCCTTCACCGTGGGCGAGCGCAGAGTTGAGGCGGAGTGGTGACTTCGAAGTATCACCCTGATGACATTACTCAGATCGATGTCATGGGTTACCTGCGGAAGAATGAGAGTTGCTTCTTCCGCTCAGGTGCCTATGATGCGGTCGAGTTGGCGGGAATGATCGCCACCGAGGCGGTGACTCTGGGTGCCGAGAAAGTGCACATCCAGTCCGACGGGGAGTGGCTTACCGTGTCCGCGGACCGGGACTGGCTGGTAACCCGTGAGTGCGAGGCGTTCCACGCGGTCACACCGTTCCCGGAAGCCGGAGTCAACAGCATGCTGGCAGAGGTTCTGGCCTTCGCCTTTTCGGCGGGCGTGACGACTGCTACGTGCAACGGGGTCAAGGTGATCAAGGGGGGAGTCGCCTCTCCCGCCGGTCCGGTCGGTCAAGGCACGGCCAGGCTGGTCTCCTTCAGCCGTCGGCGCGAGATCCTCGAACCGTAGCCGCGTCCGGTTTGGAGTCACGCATGAGTTATGACCTCGCCTTCTGGCAGGACGATGAGATCGACGCAGAAGAGGCATACCGTCAATATGAGGCCATGTTCGATGGTGCGTCGGGTGTCTCGATTTCCTGGTCCAGGAAGGATGAGGTCGTTGACCCGCTCATCTCCCTGGCGCGGGACCATGGCCTTCTGACGTACGACCCGCAGAAAGAGAAGGTGTATCGATGAGCGGCGTCTTCGCCTTCGAGGGTCGGGGAAGCCCTGAGCAGTGCACCGGTGCCTATGGGACCGGGGCGGTTGGCGTGCTCGGATGCGGTGCTGCTGCGCCCCCGGCCTCATATGGGCGCCGGAACCGGTTTACCGGACAGGCTCTGTAAAACGCTCGGCCCGGTCACTGTGAAGTGACCGGGCCGAGCTGGATGCCGTGGCCTGGAGGCTGGGGCCTCTACGCCGTAGCCGTCACCGCTGTTGCCGTTGGAGGCTGGGGCGGTGATGTGGGGCAGGGTCAGACCCCGGTCCAGCCTCCGCCGCCGCTGGTGCCGGGGCTGGGGGCCGGGCCAGTGCCGGGGGAGGTGCCGATGCCGCCACCGCCGCCTCCGGTGCCGCCACCAGCGTCACCACCGCCGATGCCGCCACCACCGCCACCGCCACCGCCGGCGTGGCCGGAGCCGCCGGGGTTGCCGGGGGTGAAGGGGCCGTTGGTGTTCGGCATGCCCGGATTCACGGGGGCGGGAGCCGGAACAGGCGTGATCTGCGGCGGGGCGGGGGCCGGGGCGGGGGCCATCGGAGCCGCAGCCCCCTGCATCGGGTCGAGGCCGGCAATCGGGCCCGGCGTGTTCGCGGGCTGCGTGGCGGCCGAAGAGCCGCCGTCAGCCGCGCCGGTGGCTTCGGCCCTGCTGGGACGCGTGCCGGTTCCCGTGGAGGGAGCCGGGCCCGTGCCGGTGCCGGTGCTGGGACCCGTGCCGGTGCCCGTGCTGGGAGCCGTGCCGGTGGCCGGGACCCTGCTCGGGAGCGAGCCGGAGCCCGTGGAGGGAGCCGTGCCGGTGGCTCCGCCCCTGCTCGGGAGCGAGCCGGAGCCGGTGCCCGGAGCCGGAGCGCTGGCTGCGCCCCTGCCCGGTGCCGGTGCCGGTGCGGGTGCCGGTGCTGGTGCGGGTGCTGGTGCGGGTGCGGGTGCTGGTGCGGGTGCTGGTGCGGGTGCCGGAGGCGAGCCGTTGCCGTTGCCCGGGGGCGTGCCCTTACCGGGAGTCGAACTCGTGCCCTTGCCCGGGGTCGAGCCGTTGTCCGTGCCCTTGCCCGGAGTCGTGCCCTTACCGGGAGTCGAACTCGTGCCCTTACCCGGGGTCGTGCCCTTACCGGGAGTCGAACTCGTGCCCTTACCCGGGGTCGTGCCCTTGCCCGGAGTCGAGCCGTTGCCCGTGTCCTTGCCCGGTGCCGTGCCGTTGCCCGTGCCCTTGCCCGGAGCCGTCTCGGATTCCGGAGCCTGGGGCGCCCCGAGGGGCACCTGGCCAAGCGGGCTGGGCTTGAACTTCTTGGGCGGTTTCTTGTGGCGCTGGCCGATGCGGTCGTCGATACCGTCACCATTGACGTCCGGCACCAACTCGTGCAGCTTGTTGAACGGCGTCGGCTTGTCGCCCTGTGCCTTGGGCGCCTTCAGTCCGAGCGCTTTGGCCAGTGCCTTGGCGATGGC
>NZ_JBSGBN010000276.1:0-3220 GCF_053601275.1 Streptomyces sp. NPDC004752
CTTCGCTCTGCCTCCGGCAGCCGAATACTCGCAGGCTCGTTTCGCGCGTCCCCGCGCGAATTGCCCGCCTCCGGCGGTGAGTTATGGAATTGGCCTCCGGCCATTCCATAACCCTGCGTTCCTCCGGAACGGAAAGACGGGCGGAGAGTGTTTGTGCCTCCGGCACAAATTCGGGTGCTGATTTTTGTTGTATGGGTGGGGAGTTCGGGTGTGAGTTTGGGATTGAGTTGGGGTTTGGGTTGAGGGTGGGTCATGTGCCTTTCCCTGGGGCGGGGTTTAGGGGGAATCTCCGATTCCCTTAAACCGGGGGGTATTTGATTGGTATTCCGTGAGGAAAAGTAAATCACGGAATACGGAGAGAGGGCAACAGGGCCCCTCCGGGGCCCGGTTGCCCGTGAGAGAGGGAGAGGGAGGGGCTGCCTCCGGCAGGAGGAGAGGGGAGGAGACAGAGGAGAGGGAGAGGGACCACAGCCGAGCTGTCACCGGTCACCACTGACCGGCTCCACTCCCCCACCCGCGCGACGGCCCCCGGCCGACGCGCAACACAGACACACACCCGCCCCAATCCCCGACGCCGCCGCACCGACCACACCCAGCCCCCACCCCTTCTCTCTTCTACTTGGGCAGGGAGCAGCGGCCGCAGAGGGGATGTCAGCAGGCGTACCAGGCTTGATTGTTGGGATGACCAGGGGTGACGCAGAGACGCCCCAGGAGGCCGCGCAACATCCAGCGCAACCCCTACCGCAACACCATGGCGCAACATCCAGCGCAACCCGCAGCGCAACAGGGGTTCCATCCGAGCGCAAGAGACACTATTATTTGAAGTCCTGGGGGAGGCGACCCCCGGGAACCGCAAGGGACCAACGAAGGGGAACGACGTGGAACTGACGATCACTGACGGGATCGTGCGCGGAGTGCGCGGAGCGGACGCGCCCATGACCGAGCTTGCGATTCGGGCCCGCACGATCGCGAACCTTCTGCCCCTGCTGTGCGCGCGGGCAGGAGTGAAGATCGTGCACAACTCCGACCGGAATTACACCGGAATTCGGTTCGAGACCAAGGCCGCCGGTCCGGTCATCCTGGAAATGCCGACGGGTGAGGAGCCGTACCGCCTGGTTCAGGAGTTCATCGACCCGGACAAGTCGGGGCGCATGGAAGTTGAATTGCGGCGATTCCCGCAGATCTACAAGCCCCACGGAATCGCGTACATCGCGGCCGATTTCCTCCGGTCGAACGGGTTCCTGAAGTAATCCGCACGGGGCACCCCGGTTGGGGTGCCCCCTCCCCCGGCATCACCGAAAAGGAGAAGAAACGCCATGGAGAACACGCGGATTCCAGAGCAGGCCCAGGAAGCCGGAGCACCGCTCACGGACGCCGAAAAGGAGCAGGCCCGTTACGCGCTGGCCGAGCTGGCGCGCAGCGAGCGGGACCCGGACGCCATGCGGGTGTCACACGAACAGCTGGACGTGGTCCGGTCGTTCTTCGAGTTGGGTTGGGCCATGGGTGTGCGCACCGGCCACACCGGCCCGGCCATGGCAGACGTGCCGGTCGACCGGAGGACGGTTGACCGCGCGTTCGTCGACCTGCTGTTGTCCGAGCGGGTGGCGAATCAGCTTGCGCTCGCAGTGGCGCGCAGCCTTGACCCGCAGCACTCCGGCCCTGTGCTGTGGCAGAAGGTCAGGTATCACGGCAGCGTGACACGGCGTCACGGCGTCTACTGGGTGCAGGCAATCAAGGCCCAGGCCGGACCGGTCGGAGCGGCTCCCAGCGTCCGCTACGACCTGTGCGAGGTGATCGGCGGCATTCCGGTGACCGCTGTCACGGACGTACGGCGACAGAGCCTTACGCCGCTACCGGATTTCCGCGCGCCGCTGGTCTAAGTGTGCAGGTCAGGGGTGGGTTCACTCACCCCTGAAACACACTATTATTGAAGTTGTTCGGGGGGCCGGTGGCTCCGGCCCCCCGACCCGCAGAGACCAACAGCGAAGGGGAAAACCGCATGACTCAGCAGTTCGCCGAGCGCGCTACGAACGTAGCCCCCACCGGTGCCCGTAACGCCGACCTGTCCGACCTGGTCCGCATCCTGGAGGACGGACAGCGCCGGAAGCTGGACGTCATCGCCCCCGCGTCCGCGCTGCGGATGCGTGAGGGAAACGTGCACGTCGAAGGCGTCGAGGCCCAACTCAGCGCGCGCGGCGTGACGGCCGTTGACGGCATCTACCGGCCCACCGCCGTTGCCGACGAGGGGATCTCTGACAAGCTCCGCATCCCGCTGGCCTACCTGCGCCGCATGCGCGCGGAAAACGTCCCGCTGCTGGACGAGAACGTCAACGCGTGGCTCCGTGAGGGTCCGGAGCGCCGTTTCATGCTCCGCGCGTTCCGGGGCGAGAACGGCCCCGGCATGCCCGGCGAGGGCGTGGCCCGCGCGCTGCTGTCCGACAGCTACAAGCTGATGGACAACCTTGACATGCTGCTCGCCGCCCTGGACGGGGTGGAGCAGTCCGGCCACCCCACCCGGATCACGGGATGCGACCTCACCGACCGGCGCATGTACGTGCGCGTCGAGTCCGAAGCGGTCGCGATCCAGGCCCGCAACCTGCTGCGCGGCTACCGCTCCCCGTTCGACGGCCGCAGCGGTGACGAACTCCCGATGATCTCAGCCGGGTTCGTCATCACCAACAGCGAAGTCGGAGCGGGGGCGTACACCATCACCCCGCGCGCGGTCATCCAGGTCTGCCGCAACGGCCTGACCCAGACCAAGGACGTCATGCGCGCCGTGCACCTCGGAGGCAAGCAGGACGAGGGCGTTGTGTCCTGGTCCGGCCAGACCCAGCGCAAGACGCTGGAGCTCATCACCTCCAAGACCACCGACGCCGTACGCACCTTCCTGTCACAGGAGTACGTCGAGGCGAAGGTGTACGAGATGGAGGCCGCCGCCGGGAAGACGCTGGACGAGCCGACGAAGACCATCGAGCACGTCACCAAGTCGCTCAGCATCGGCACCGAGACGAAGGACCGCATCCTTTCCCACTTCATCCGGGGCGGTCAGATGACGGCCGGGGGCGTGATGCAGGCCGTCACGTCGACCGCGCAGACCCTCACCGACGCCGACCAGGCCGCCGCCCTGGAAGCGCTCGCGGTTCCCGCCCTCACGGCCGCCGCCGCGCACGGCTGACAGACCCCCGTGCGGGCCGGGCAACTCCCCCAGCCCGGCCCGCAC
>NZ_JBSGBN010000277.1:0-3114 GCF_053601275.1 Streptomyces sp. NPDC004752
CCGGCCTAAAACACTTTCCCGCAGTTGCTATGGGGGGGGGGGCCGCCGGGCGGGGGGCCCGCCGCCCCCCACCCCAGGTCGCGGCGCACAGCGCGCGGTCCATCTCCTCGGTGTACCGGGCGGCGGCCAGCCAGCGGCGGGCGAACCGGTCCCGGTCGGCCGGCAGGAGGCGGCCGAAGGGATCGCGGGCGCGGTCCGCGGCGGCCGAGTGCAGGGCGTCGAGGAGATCGGCGGCCGTCCCGAGGCCGTGCCGGCGCAGACGGCGTCGGTCGGCCGTGTCACCGCCGGGGAAGGCCAGCACGAGGCGCCCGCCGGACACCGCCTGGTGGATCCGGCGGCCCAGCAGGTGCAGCGGTGCCTCGTCGGGCGCGGGTTCAGGTGCCCCGGCCGAGGGCGCCTCGGCCACGGGTGCCCCGGCCGCGGGCGGCGGGGCGGTGGGCAGGTCCGCGTGCAGCAGACGGTCCAGGCCCAGGTCCACCCGTGTGTCCGGATCCGTCGGGTGGCCCGAGGCGAGCAGCAGGGCACGGGGGTGCGCGGCCGGGGTGAGCCGGGCGACGATCCGCAGCACACTGCCGCGCGCGGCGGCCAGCAGGCGGAGGTTGTCGCGGTCGGGGAGCGCCGGGTGGTCGTGGGCGGCGGCCAGCCGCAGCGTCAGCCCGCCGCAGTCCGCCAGCAGCGCCTCGCCCGCCGCCTCGCGCACCGTGCCGATGAGCGTGACGTCGAGGAACAGCAGGTCCTGGCCGCCGTCCAGGGCCCGGGCCACCTGGTCGGCGACGGGCACGGCCCACAGCCCGGCGAGGGGCGGCTCGCTCCAGGCGGCACCACCGGCGCGCACCGCCCGTACCGCCGCGCCCGCGCCGAGCCGGCCGGTCGGGGAGACGGTCGCGCCGGACACCGCGAGCCCGGCCCGGGACAGCGCGCGGTGCGTCAGGGCGGTGTCCCCGATGCGTACGGTCCGGTCGGCGGTGGCCACCGCCCGGCCGGCGCCTCCGGGTGCCACGTCGGACACCGAGTAGAGGCGGCCCTGCGCGTCGGCGGTCCAGGTGACGGTGCCCGCGTACCCGGTCGCCGTGAGCACCGGTTCCGAGAAGACGCCGTACAGGCGCAGCGAGCCGTCCGGCGTGTACGGCCGGCGTACGGTGCCGCGCAGGGCGGCCAGCTCCGCGCCCGTGGCGTACGGGACGAGGTGAGCCACCGTCAGCACCTCGTGCACCACGGCGACCAGGCCGGCGAGGCGGTACGCCGGGTCTTCGGAGCGGGCCGCGCGCACCGCGGTGACCACGGAGATCGCCGCTGCGGCGGCCCTGGGCAGTCCCGCGAGCCGTGCGGAGTGCGCCGCCCGCAGCAGCTCCGCCTGGAGCACGGCGCCGACACCGTCCACACCCGCCTCCAGCACGGCGGCGGTGGCGTGCCACAGGTCCTGGGCGGCGGCGCGCTGACCGGGCGTGGCCGTCTCGGGTCCGGCCGCTTGGGCCGCCGCCTCGCCGCCACTGGAGGACCGCGAGGGACCGGGGTCGGCCGAGGTGTCCTCGCCGGTGGTCGGATCCGGGCCGGCGGTCGCCTCCCGTACCCCGGGCGTCCCCGTTCCCGGTTCCCCGGAAGCCCTGTCCTCCCCCGAAGCCCCCGCCTCCCCGGCCGTTCCCTCTTCCCCGGTCGTCCCCTCCTCCTGGGTCGTCTCTTCCTCCTCGGTCTCCGGGTCGGCGACCGGGGCAGCGGAGGCTGCGGCGGCGCGATGCAGGCAGTCGGGGGCCAGCAGACAGCCGCAGCGGACGGCGTCCACGCTGGTCACCATGCCGCCCGGGGCGTGGAGTTCGAGATCGGTCGTGTCGTCGACGGCGATGCGCACCGTGTCCCCGTCGCGGACGACGGGTCGGCCGGCCAGCTTGGCGACACCCGCGTCCAGCCGCTTGCGCAGCCGCGGGGTCAGCGCCCCGACGAGTTCGGCGGTCACGGACGGTGCCACCGGGGGAAGCCCCTGGCTCATGCGATCTTCTCCCCTACCCAGCGGGCGAGTTCGAGCGGACTGAGGGCGGCGACCGGCATCCCCGCGGCGACCAGTTGTCCCGCCACGCCGGTGGAGTAGCGCGGACGGCCCGAGTCGTCGAGGCTCGCGCAGCCCAGGACATGGCACCCGGCGCCGACCAGGGCGCGGACCTCGGCGAGCAGCCCGCCGAGCGGATAGCCCTCCTCGAAGTCGCTGACCACCACGACGAGGGTGCGGGACGGCACGGTGACCAGCTCGCGCGCGTGCCGCAGCCCCGCGGCGATGTGGGTGCCGCCGCCCACGCTGACCTCCAGCAGCAGGGACAGCGGGTCGGCCACCTGGTCGGTGAGGTCGATGACCTTCGTCGAGAACGCCAGGAAGTGCGTGGACAACGTCGGAACCCCGGCCAGCACCGACGCGGTCAGGGCGGCCCAGACCGTGGACGCCTCCATGGACCCGGACACGTCGGTGACCAGGACGAGCCGCCAGTCCGCGGCGCGCCGGGCGCGGCTGCGGAAGACGGGGTGCTCCGGCACGATCCGCACCGCGCCGTCCGGACCGCGCCGCGCGGTCGCCAGGTTGGCCCGCAGTGTACGGGGCAGGTCGAGCCCGCCGCCGGGCCGCCGTCCGGGACGCGGCAGCGCCGTGCCGTGCAGCGCGGGACGCAGCCGGGTGGCCAGTTCCCGGGTCAGCGCCTCGACCAGGCGCCGTACGAGCGGACGCAGCGCCGCCAGCCGGGACTCGGGCAGCCCTCCCGCGTGCCGGAGCACCGAGCGCAGCAGATCCACCGAGGGCCGCACGCTGTCCGCGTCCAGCTCGCCGACCACATCCTGCCGGCCCGTCGCGACGGCGGCGGCCAGCACCTCCTCACGGATGCCCGGACCGAACAGGGCCGCCAGCTCCTCGGACCACTCCCGCGCCCCGGGATACGGCGCCTCCCGGCCCCCGCCCAGGCCCGTGCCGCCCGGCTCGCCCCGGCTCCCCTCCCCGCGTCCGGCGCCGTACAACTCGTCCAGCGCGGTCGCCAACGGGGCCGCGGACGCGGGCAGCTGGTCGCCGCGGCGGCCCAGCACCAGCCGCCACCGGTCCGCGGGGGCGAGGTGTCTGTCGTCCGGGCCCGCGTCGTCGGC
>NZ_JBSGBN010000278.1:0-3045 GCF_053601275.1 Streptomyces sp. NPDC004752
GGCCGCTGCTGATGCTGGGGCGCGGGCTGGTGCTGCGGCCGGGCCACCTGGCGCTGGGGGCGGCGGCGCAGCGGGTCCTCGTCCGGGTCGAGGTACTGGACCTGCGTCTGGTCGTTGCGGTCACGGGCGGCGCGCAGCTGGTTCTGCCAGGGGTGCGGCTGATCGGGCTGCTGCCCCTGCTGCCCCTGTTGTCCGGGCTGGCCCGGCCGGCCCTGGGGCATCGGCGGCATGACGGCGGTCGGGTCGGCCGCCCCGGTGTTCGGCAGCACCGCGGTGGGGTCGGCGGCGCCCGCCGGGCCGCCGGAGTGCGGCAGGACGCTGGTCGCGCCGTTCGGGTCGTACGCCCCCGCGGACCCGCCCGTCGGCAGCACCTGGGTCGGGTCGGCCGCCCCGGGCACGCCCGGTACGGCGGTGGGCGTCGGGTCGGGGGCCAGCAGGGCGCCGACGCCCTCGGCGGCGGCGATCTGGGCGGGGTTGGCATGCACGCCGATGCCCTCGGCGACGACCCGCAGGCCGCGCGCGAGGTTCTCGGCGCTGGGGCGCTCGGCGGGGTTCTTGCGCAGGCAGCGCTCTATCACCGTCCACAGCGGGTCGGGCACGGTGGAGGGGCGGCGCGGCTCGGCGCTCAGGTGCTGGTGCAGGACTTCGAGGGCGGAGCCGCCGGAGAACGGCGGACGGCCGGTGACCAGTTCGTACAGCAGGATGCCGGCGCCGTAGATGTCGACGGCGGAGGTCTGCGGGTGGCCCTCGGCGGACTCCGGCGCGATGTACGCGGGCGTGCCGACGAACTCGTGCGTCCGGGTCAGGCCCGGGGAGTCGGCGAGGCGGGCGATGCCGAAGTCCGTCAGCAGCGGGTTCATCCGGCCGTCCTGCTGCCGGAGCAGTACGTTGGCGGGCTTCAGGTCGCGGTGGACGACACCGTCGGCGTGGCTGGCCCCGAGCGCGTCGGCGATCTGGGCGGTCAGCAGCGCGGCGGCCACGGGCGTGAACGGGCCGTTCTCGCGCAGGTAGCGGTGCAGGTCGGGGCCCTCGACGAGGTCCATGACCAGGGCGAGCAGATCACCCTCGACGACGAGGTCGCGCACCCGGACGATGTTCGGATGGGTGAGCCGGAGCAGGACGGACCGCTCGCGCAGGAACCGCATGACGATGTCGGCGTCGCTCGCCAGCTCCTCCTTGAGGACCTTGATCGCGACGGTCTCACCGGGCTGGCCGGGCACGGCCGCCTCGGCGCCCGCCGTCTCCCTCTGGCGGGCTCGCCAGACGGTGCCCGTGGCGCCGCGTCCGAGCGGCTCCTCGAGCAAGTACTTGCTGCCTACCGGCCGCACGTCATGCGCTCCCTGTTGCTTGCTCTGTCGCTTGCTCTGTTGCTTGCTCTGGTGTTCCGATCCACTGTAGTGCCGCCTCCGGGGACACCACATAAGCGTTCCCGTCCATGTGCGAAGGAAAGACGCTCCCCTCGCTCTCCTGGTTGCCGAAAGGTTGCCGAACCGGGGCAGGTGCGCTCCCAAGTGATCACCTGACCGGTACCGGTCAGCCACTTTTGCGGTACCGGTCAGGCACTTTTGGGGGCAGAGCCGACCAATCAAGATCACTTACCACCGGGTCGCGGGCGCGCTGTGGGTGACAGGTGCGAGGATGCGTGCAGTACTGGCCGACGTGCTCGTGTGGGGTGGGGAGTCCGCGCCCGTGCAGAAGGGACCGCTGACGGCGATGCAGATCCGGCTGACCGTCGTAGACCCGCTGGGCCCGTCTCCGCAGCGGGGCCGCGCCGCAAGCCGCGAGGTGCTGGTCACGGCGCCCGTCGGCACCGCCCTGGCGGCGGTGACGTCGGCGCTCGCCTCGGCGGTCGCCGGCGACGGTGGCGCGGGCCGGGACGCCGCGGCCCCGGTCGTGCTGTACGCGGGCGCCGAGCGGCTGGATGCCCGGCGCTGCACCCTCGGCGAGCCCCCGCTGGTCGACGGCGCCGTGCTGGCCCTGGGCGCGCCCGCGGAGCCGGAGCCCCATCCGGAGCTGGACGACGCCCCGACACAGCTGCACGTGGTCGCGGGCCCGGACGCGGGCGGGGTTCATCTGCTGCACGGCGGCCGGGTCACCGTCGGCCGTTCCGCCGACGCCGATGTCCCGCTCGACGACCCCGACGTCTCCCGCCTCCACTGCGCGGTCACGGTCGCCGCCGACGGCGGTGTCTCGGTCGCCGACCTCGGCTCCACGAACGGCACGGCGCTGGACGGCGTGCGGGTGGCCGAGCGCCCGGTCCGCTTTGCGCCGGGCGCGCTGCTGCGGATCGGCGAGTCCGCCCTGCGGCTCACTCCGTCCGGGGGGCCCAGGGCCCTGATGCGGACGGCGCCCGACGGCGAGGGCTGTGTACGGGTGACCCCGCGCACCGGGGAGGCGTCGGACGCCGGGTACGCCGAGTACGCCGAAGACACTGCGTACGCCGGGACCATCGGGTACGCCGGGGACGGCGAGCGCGCCGCGGCCCCGGGGAGCGGACAGCGCGCGCCTTCCGGGCCCGCCCGGCACGTCTACGGCACGGCGGGCTGGGACGCCCCGGGTACGGCCTCCGCCGCCCAGGAGCACCGTGGGGTGGAGCCGCCGGTCGTGTCCCGGCAGGGCGGCGCGCCACGGATCGAGAGCCGGGGCGGGGCGTGGCAGGCGCACGGCGCGGGTCCCGAGGCGGGCGGCAGGGACACCCACGCCGGCCGCTTCGGGGCCGGCGGGCCCGGCACGGCCTTCGGCGGCCCCGGCCGCGCGGGAACGGAACCGGGCACGCGCGCGGGCGGCCCCCCGACCCCCCGGACGACGGCCCACGGCACCGAAGCGGACGGCGCCGCCCCCGGTCCGCACGTGCGGGGCGGCCACACCGATCCGCATGCGCGGGGCGGCCACACCGAGGACACCGACACCGGCACTCCGGGCACGCGCCCGCGCGGTCACCACACCGCGGACGGCCCGGCCGGGTCGTACGGGCCCGGCGGCGGCCCGGGTGTGGGATGTGCAGACCAGACGCAGCATCTCCGTGAACGACGGGCAACGCTACGT
>NZ_JBSGBN010000279.1:0-1693 GCF_053601275.1 Streptomyces sp. NPDC004752
GGCACGGTCGGCTTCGAGCCGTTGAGCGGTGGCTTCGAGGCCGAGTTCGTCGAGCCGGGTGAACGTGGTCAGGTCGGGATTGGCGAAGCAGTCAGACAAGTCGGATGCGCTTGGGGGCTGCGACTTGCGAGTCACCCGCCGCCGGCTGAACCGAGTCTGGGTCGCGCACGAGTGCTCGGACGCGGTGGCCACGCTGAGCGGCCTGTTCGAGGACGTGTACACCGGTGCGGCCGCTGCCACCAAGGACGAGCAGATCAGTCACGAGGGTTACTCCGCGTCGGTTCGGGGTTCAGGCGGCGGTCGTGCCGTCGGCGATCGTGGCGGCGAGCTCGCGGGCACGGTGGTGGGCGCTGGCCATGGATGCCTCGTGCCTCGGCAGCAGGGCGGCCAGGGCCGGGGCGTGGGGCACCATCGTCAGTTCGGGAATGACGGTGGTGACGTCGAGGCCGAGCATGTCCTCGCGGCCGAGCATGGCCTCGAGGGTGGGCACGACGTAGTCCAGGCCGTGCTTGGGTGCACCGGGACCGTAGCCGCCGCCGCGCGCCGAAATCACCACAGCTGGACGACCGGCAGCCGGCGAGGGAGCCTCGAAGTCCATGGTGCGGCCGAAGACCATGATCTGGTCCAGCCACGCCTTGAACACCGACGGCATTGTCAGGTTGTACATCGGGACCGTGAAGAGATAGGCGCTCGCGCCGAGGAACTCTTCGATCAACGCGTCCTGCATCGCGGCCGCCTCGGCCTCCTCGGGCGTGTACTGAGCGGGGGCGGCGGCGCGGGCGGTGATGCCGGCAGCGGATAGATGAGGCACGGGCGAAGCAGCCAGGTCGCGGTGAGCGACGTCGCCGCTCCAGCCGTCGAGGAAGGACTGCGCGACCTGGCGCGAGACCGAGGCCTCGCCGAGCGAGGAGGAGTCGATGTGAAGCAGGTACGACATGATTTGGGTCCTTTCGGAGTGGTTGTGAGCGCGCTCCAGTGATCCGAGAGCGGGCCCGCATGAGGGGCTGTTGTCGTGGATTGGCGTGTGGTCGCTTCGAGGGCGTTACATACTGGTAGTGCGGTTACACACCGGATGAGAGGTTGTTGAGATGGCGTCAGCGCGACAGATCGCAGGTCCGTGCCAGACATGGCCGGAGGACAGCGCCTTCATTCGCGAGGTGCTCGACCGCATCGGCGACAAGTGGACCGTGCTGATCATCAGCACCCTGAACGCCGGTCCGTTGCGCTACTCCAACGTGCAGGCGAGCATCCCGGGGATCTCTCAGCGGATGCTGACCCAGACGCTCAAGCACCTCGAGCGCGATGGGCTGATCACCCGGACCGCGTACCCCGAGGTCCCTCCAAGGGTGGAGTACGAGCTCACCAAGCTGGGCCGGTCGCTGATGGAAGCGGTCATGGCGATGGCTGGCTGGGCCGCCGCCCACCACCGTGAGATCGCCGCCAACCGGGCGGACAGCGAGCTGACCGGAGTCGGCCGGGGCAAGGCCGCGGTCAGCGCGTAGACGGACCGCGGCGACGGTGGTGGCTCACCGCTTCGCAGCGCTGGGCGTGTCGTGCGCGGCCGTCTCGTCGAGAGCCTCAGCGCGGCCTGTCTCGTCGATGTGGCCGACTCCGGTGTCGGGCTCGCACCACCCGCTGGCAGGGGCCGCGACGATCTGGAGGCCACCCTTCGGCTCGCTCATGACACACGCTC
>NZ_JBSGBN010000279.1:1791-2897 GCF_053601275.1 Streptomyces sp. NPDC004752
AACTGGCCGTAGACCGGAACCTTCTGGGTACCCGGGGCAGCGACCCGCCGGTCGAGGACGACGAACGGCACGCCGGTCGCGCCCAGCTCCACACCTTCGGTTCGGTCGGCGCGTACGCGGTCGGCGTACTCACCGCTCGTGAGGATCGCGTGCACTCGCCGGCCGTCCAGCCCGACCGACTCGGCGACCCCGGCCAGGGAGTCGGGGGCGTAAGGGTTGAGGGTGCCGACGAAGAAGCCGTCCTGGACAGTCGAGAAGAACTCGAACCCCGGCCCCTCGTCGTTGGCGTACTGCACCACGCGGTGCAGGTCGAAGGTGTTGGCGCTGAGACGGTCCAGCGTGAACTCGAGGCCCTCCTTGCGGGCGATCGCCTGGATCTGGCGCTCTGCCGCCATGAAGTGGGCGGCGGTTCCGCCGTGGGTACGAATGAAGGCTTCCTCGATCGTCTCCGGCTGCTTCGGCGCGGCCGGGTTCAGCTCGAAGGACCGCATCACGAGCTTGAACCGATCCGCGTCCGGGCGGTGCTCGATCGCGGTCCGGAGCCGGTGCTTAGCGACATAGCACCACGGGCAAGCCAGGTCGGACCACATCTCGATGACGACCTGCGCCCCCTCGGGTGCGTTACCTGCTCAACCATCTTCCTTCTTCACCTCACTAGTAGTGCGTAACACCATCATGAGTGAGTAAGGGAGAGCTTACAAAAGGCACTTTCAAGTGCGTGGGCACCGCCCGACAGGCACTACACCCTCATCTGCGAAGAGCCGGCCCGGGCCAGAGCCTGCTCTCCGGTGCGCAGAGGTCCGATCGCAGCATCGAAGACCGCGTGGGTGCCGCACTCCACCAGGCCGACCATGCGCAACTGCGGGTAGCCCACGTCCTGTTCGCCGCGCCCGGAGCGGGGCGGACGGCCGAACGCCTCCACGTTCGCCTTCGTGTCGGGCAGGTCGAATGTGGTGCCGTCGATCGCGGTCAGCCGCCAGCCGCGGTAGAAGGCGCCCTGCGTGTCCGGTGTGGCAACCGGACGGCACACCCGCGCGAACAGTTGCCGCAACGGCGCCACACCCAGCGTGGCCGCCAGCGCGGCCTGCATGGTGGTGATGTGGGCC
>NZ_JBSGBN010000280.1:0-2824 GCF_053601275.1 Streptomyces sp. NPDC004752
CACGCCGGGTCCGCCGGCGCAACCTCGCCCTGGCCGTGACGACCGTGAGCGGGCTGGTCGTGCTGCCGTTCGTGCTGTGGTCCGTCCTCGGCCACGACACCGCCCCCGCCCCCGGCCCGCAGACCGGCCGGACACCCGGATCGGGCTCCGCACCGTCGGAGCCGTCCTGGATCGGGGCGAGCGCGACCGCCCAGGGCACCCTGCGCGGCAGGCTGCACAACCTCGCCTCCGGACTCTGTGTCGGCGTCGTCGGCAAGAAGGCCGTCGAGGGCGCGGAGGCCGAACTGGCCCGTTGCTCCTCGGCCGCCGGACAGCAGTGGACGTACGAGACCGACGGACTGCTGCGCAACGCCGCCGACCCGGACCTGTGCCTCGACTCCCACCTCGGCTACTCGGTCCGGCTGGCCCCGTGTACGGGCGCGGCACAGCCCCGCACCAGGAGCGTCCGCTACGACTTCACCCTCCAGGGCGCCCTCGTGCCGCGCTGGAACCAGGACCTGGCCCTCGTCCCTGCGGCCACCGACGGGTCCGGCGCCCTCGTCGCGAAGTCCCGCTCGGCCGCCGACGCCCAGCGCTGGGTGGTCGACACCTCGCGGCCCGAGCTCCAGATGCAGGTGGTCAACTGGGACACCGACGGCGGGCCGTCGCCCACCGCCACCACCGGGCCCGCCCCCCGGGCCGAGCGGGCCCCGTCCGCGTCCCCCGCCCCGTCGCCGACGAAGACATCTGATCCGCGGCCCACCCCGTCGAGCAGCGGTTTCGCCGGTACCTGCGCCACCGGCCCCGGCCGTCACCCCTACCCGTATCCCTATCGCCCCCCGTACCCCGACTCCTGCTCCTGGGACGGCTCGTACTACGGCGGGGGATACAGCTCGGGGGACGGTCACCGGGGACGCTGACGCCGCCGTTCCAGCGCTCGAAGTGGTTGCCGATGAAGCAGGGCGTCCGGTGGGAGTCGTAGGCGCGGCGGAACCCGGCGAGACAGCGGAACCCGGCGAGACAGGTGTTGCGGGCCTGGTCGCGCCACGCGTCGCCCGCTCGGTCTTCTCAGGAACGCTGACCGATCTGTCTTTCAGGAACGGTGACCGATGCCGCGGCCTGGTGGGCCCCGGCGTGCGGGGCCGAGGACGCGGGTCCGAAGGAGGGGGCGGAACCGGGGGAGGGGCCGGGTCTATGACGCGTCGTGGAACACCTGACGCCCGCTCCGCCCGCGCCACCGCCGTGTGGCCTACGTGCTCGCCGACGGGGTCGGCATCGACCCGCCCTACGGCGCCCTCGTCGACCTCATCCGCGACCTGATGTCCGGCAAGGCGGACGGGTACGCCGCGGCCGACCGGATCCGCTTCCGGCCGCTGTGGGTCCGGCGCGCGGGTGCCCCGAACCGTCGGGCGGCGCGGGGAGACAGGGGCGGAAGACGGGGAGGGGGCGGGAGACCGGGGGAGCGGGGAACGGCCCCCGGCCCGCGGCCCCCGCCCCGGGGCCGCCGACCGAGGGCGGGAGGAACGGGGTCGGCGGCCGGTTTCGCGCGGGGGAGCCGCCGTCCCGCGCGGGGCCTTCGGGGAGGGCCGGTTCCCAGTGGACCATCCGCCGGGCCGCGGCGGGAGCGTGCGCGCCGGACCGACGTGTGCGCGCGCTTCACACGGGGCGCATACGCGCACCGCGGCCGAAGACCAACACCCGCATTTCGTAAGGAATCTGACTTTCCTTCAAAGCGGCCGATGTTACGCGAGTGCCTTGTTGGGCGTGTGGGAGTTGTGCAAGGGTGAAATCGGCCCGTGCGGGGGGTAATGGCCGGGCCTCGTTCCATGACCGAGGAACCGGGCCGGGACCGACGCGACACCGGTGAGTTCCCGCTCCCCGCGCGCACGATCAGGGTCGCCCCGTACGCACCAAAGGAATCCGCTCCGTGCTCACCCCCCACCCCCCTCGTCCTCCGTATCCGCCGCCGGGCGCAGCACCCGGAGAATCGGACGATTCCCTCGCCGCCCCGCTGCGCGCGGGCTCGGACGCCGAGGCCGCACGATCCGCCGGGCTGCTGATGGCACGGCACTGGCAGCCCGCCCAGGACTACGCGGCGATCTGTCTCGCCACCCCGGGCAGCCTCGCCCACCTGGTCACCGCCGCCGCCTTCCACCAGGTCCTCGACCTGGTGGCGCTGGGCGAGAGCGCCGACGCGCTGCGGCCCCGACTGCTCGTCGCCGTCCGCGACATGGTGGAGAACTGGTCCGCCGACGCACACCTGACCGAGGTGCTGCCGGGCCTGGGGAAACCCGCGGGGGGCCGCGGCATGCGCGCGGCGAAGTCCCTCACCCCCGAGAACCGTGCACTCGCCGAGCGCGCGTTCCAGGACCTTCCGCCGCTCGCCCAGAGCCTGCTGTGGCACACCGAGGTCGAGTCCGAGTCCATCACCGTGCCGGCCGGCCTGCTCGGCGTGGACGCGGACACCGCGACCGTCGCGCTCAGACAGGCCCGGGAGAAATTCCGGGAAGGCTGTGTGAACGCTCACCGGGAACTCGCGCCGAGCAAGGACTGCCGCTTCTACAACCGCCTCCTCGATGGGCCGATCCGGCGTGGCCGCACGCTGCTTCCGGACGTCCGCCGGCATCTCGCCGAGTGCCGTCACTGCCGGCATGCCGCCGAGCAACTCGGCCAGGTCGAGACCGGCTTGGGCCTGCTGCTGGCCGAGGCGGTGCTCGGCTGGGGAGCGCGCCGCTACGTCGACTCACGCCCCGGCCGCACCCGCTCGGCGGGCCCGCGGGCCCGCGGCACGGCCCGGCGGAGCGGCGGACGGTCGCGCGGGGGCGGACGGCACCGCCTGCTGGAC
>NZ_JBSGBN010000281.1:0-2792 GCF_053601275.1 Streptomyces sp. NPDC004752
TCCCTCTTCGTGGGCGAGCTCCTGCTCCTGCTCGTCCTGCTGGGCGAGATCGCGGGTGATCGCGAGCTTGACGTCCTGATAGCCCCGATACCCGAGGCGTTGGCAAGCACGGACCGCCGAGGACTGCGCGACCCCTGCCTTCTGGGCGAGTTCGGTCACCGAGCCGCACACGACCGCTTCCGGGCCGCTGAGGATCAGCTCGATGACCCGCTTGTCCGTACCGCCCAGGCTGGGCAGCGCGGCTTGGGCACGGGTGGCGAACTCACCGCTCACCAGGGACGACTTGGCCGCGGGCACTGGACCTCATTTCGCTGCGGAAGCACGGATCGACTGTCGATGCGGGCAGGACACTAGCACGGGATGGATGATCCATCCCGAGTTCCTACAGGTACCTGGATAGTTCATGCTTCCGTTGCCCGAGTTTGGTCTGCACGTCATGAGCGCCTCTGAGCCTGGCACCGCCGGCACAGCGCGGCAGCAGGTGAACGTCCCTGAGCTGGATGACCGCGCGGACGGCTTCGTCGGCCCCGTACCGGTCCCCTCGCCCGTGATGAAGAGGTAAGGAGAGCATCATTCCTGCAACGCCGCTCACTCTGATCGCGGTCATCGACGGCCTCCGGCCGGCCGCCCTCAGCGCCTCGAACACCCCGTTCCTGTCGCAATTGGCCGGCGAGGGTGTCTCCTACGACCGCGCGGTCGCCGCCTTCCCGGCGTTGACCCGTGCCAACGCCGCGACGCTGGCGACCGGAAGCCTCCCCGGGCGTACCGGGATCTTCGGAAACCGGGTGTGGCACCCCGACCTGGGGCACATCAATACGGCGGACGTCGAGGACGTGCGGCGCTTCCGGGACGTCGGGGCGATGCCGCAGGCATCTCTCGCGGAGCGGCTCAGCAGGTCGGGCCACAGCACCGTGGTCATCGGCAACGGCTCGGTCGGCTGTACCTACCTGCTCAATCCCGGCAGCGACGCCGGGCACGGAACCAGGATCGCCTCGGTCGGTCCCGACAAGGAGGTCCACCGCTGCGTTCCCTCCGACGTCAGAGCCGCGATCGAGGACCTCGGGCCGCGACCCGCGTCCGACGACGAAGCGCTGGAATGGGCCGTCGCCGCGGGGGTCGTCTCGATCACGAGACAGGCCCCCGACCTGCTGATCTTCTGGTCCGGGCAACCCGACACCGCCCACCACACCACCGGGCTGACATCGACGACCAGCGCGGAGGCGATCCGACGTGTTGACGACGCCGTGCGAACCCTGCACTCCGCCGTCCTCGATACGGGACGGGAATGCAATCTGATCCTCACGGCCGACCATGGTTTCTGCGCAACCATCGAGTCACTTGAGCTGACCGATACGCTGAACGGAATCGCCGACCGCGCCGGTCTGCCACCGAACGGATTCGTGCCCACGTTCAACGACGGCGTCATCTTCGGTTACTTCGAGCCGGGTACGACACCGGCCCACCGTGCGAGCGTTGCGAGCCGGATCGTCGGGGAACCGTGGGCGGGCCCGGTGTTCTGTGCGGATGCCTACTGCCCCGATGCCGCATTCCCGCTGTCGCTGGCCGTGGTCGGCGACTCACCGTTCACACCGGACCTGATCATCACCATGCGAGCCGACCCTGCCGACCAGGCCGGGCCGACGGACCCACCGGCTCGTGCCCTGCACGCGCGCGCCTCGGGGGCCCGGGCATACGACGGCGTGCACGGGACCGTCCACCCGGCCGACCTGCGCATCCCGCTGGTTCTGCACGGCCCGGCCTTCACTCCGCACACCCGCTGCGCCACACCCGCCGGGCCCGCCGACATCGCCGCCACCGCATACACGCTCATCACCGGCGAACTGCTCGACGGCGCCGACGGCCGCGTTCTGACCGAGTCGCTGCGCGACGCCACCGCTGCGCCCGCACTCCCCGCGGCCGAACAGACGATCCAGCGAGGCGACGCGTCCATCACCCTGCACCGGATCGGCACTCGCTCCTACCTCCTGGGAGGCATGTCCGGCCGACAGACGTGACTCGACGTCGTCGCCACCGCCCACCAGGCCAACTAGTGCCCCAACAGGCAACGTTCGCCCCGTCACGACGCCCGGCACGCTCCCCCAAGCTCTCGGCTCCGTTCGAGCAGGGGGGACCCCCACGACGCCGCTCCTCAACGGGCAAACGTTGCCTGCCGGGGCACTAGCCACCACCCGCCGCACAGCGCAAAGGAGCAGCACATGTCCCACACCCGGATCTGGACCGACATCGACCTGGATGCGGAGGGCCGGCAGGAAGGCTATCTGCGGCTGCCGCACTCCTCGAACGAGTCGGGCGCCGGATGGATCCCCATCCCCGTCGTGACGCTGGGCAACGGCGACGGCCCCCGTATCCTCCTCCAGGCCGGCAACCACGGCGACGAGTTCGAGGGCCAGGTCCTGCTGATCAAGCTCCTGCAGACGCTGCGGGCCGAGGACATCCGGGGCCGGATCATCATCCTTCCCGGCGTCAACGCGCCCGCCGTCAAGGCAGGGCTGCGCTGCTCGCCGCTGGACGGCGGCAACCTCAACCGGCTCTTCCCCGGCGACCCCGACGGAACCCCGACCCAGATGATCGCCCACTACCTCGAAACGGTGATCCTGCCCAGGGTGGAGTTCGCCTTCGACTTCCACTCGGGCGGGAACTCGGGGGAGTTCATCCCCATGGCCCACACCGTCCTCGGCCACAACCCCGCCATGCGCAAGCGCGTCCTTGAGTTCTTCCGCGTCTTCGCCATGCCCAACAGCACCGTCATCGACGGCCTCCTGGGCGGCGAC
>NZ_JBSGBN010000282.1:0-2719 GCF_053601275.1 Streptomyces sp. NPDC004752
AGCGGTTCTAGTTATTCAAAAGTTTAAAAAACAATAAAAAACGATTTTTATGGCAACTTTATGAGAGTATGAGGATATTTTTAATCAAAAAATCGCTTATAAATTGCAAGTGATTTTAGTTGTTGATATAAATATTATGCTATTTTTAAAGTGTCTTAAACAAAAGCAAAACGTATATTCTGAACTTAAAACACGATTCGTCAGAATATACTTTTTTTTCTAAATTTTGAACAATATTCTTTTTAATTATGATATAACCCGAATTGCTAGTTGATTATTTAGCCATGACTTGATACCCGATAGAATATCTTAAAGTCTCTGGTTCCAGTGATTTAGCTGATTTTAACAGTAAAGAATACGCTAAAAGTATCATCTCTAATTTCAATTGAAAACCTTGAGGCGAACGACTTTTACAACGCTCAGCTCCTAGATTTGTCAAAAAAGAGAAAACTCGCTCAATCACTTTTCTACGTTTTGAAAAATTAGGGAAAAGGATTTTCTTTTGCTTCATGTTCTTCCTGACAGGTGTAATTAGATCAATTCCTTTTAATTCCAGCCTATCATGCAGTGACTGACCTAAATATCCCATATCTCCAAGGACTGTTGGTGTCCCAAATTGACTCAACACTTCCTCGGTCATTGAACTATCAGCCATTGAAGCAGGAGTAATTGTGTAGTCTATGACATAGCCTGATTCACTGACTAAAGCATGACATTTACATCCATAGAAGTACTGTCCCTTTGTAGCATTGTAGCCAACATTGGCATAATCTCCAAGAACTTTGCTTCTGAAATTACGAATAGGCTGACACAAAGGAATGGGGAAGCTGTCAATAATGGATACACTCATTCCTTCAACCTCTTTAAAGACGAGTGCTTGGCGAATGACTTGGATACTCGGTAAGAGGGCATTACAACGGCGGACAAAGCGAGAATATTCTAGGAAATTAGGAAATAAACTTTGAGCCAATTGGTGCTTAGCTTTAAGTGTTTCACTAAAATGCAGTACGCCCCATAGGTAACAAGCGATAACTAAGCAATCTGATGTTGCGAGATGGACGTTTTTTCGGTTTTGAACCTCAAGGGAAACCCTCGTTTGATAAAGCGTCTCAATGGTTGTCAGTAAATAAACAAAAACTTTTGGAAGTGTGCTATTATAAGTCATATAAGTCGTGAGCTTTCTAATGCTTAGTGCTTTAAGATTAGGATAGCACGACTTATTTATTTTCCAATGAAATTAACTAGCAATTCGGGTAGAAAGTTTAGAGGTATCATATGAAACTACTTAATAATTTGTTGACTAGCTTAACACAATATGAGAATGAAATGATTCAAATTAGGCGTCATCTTCATCAATACCCAGAAATTTCTTTTCAAGAAAAAGAAACATTTAAGTATATTATGGGCTTTTATAAAGAACTTGACTGTGAACCAAAACTTATCGGAAAGGGATTTGGAATCATCGTTGATATTGAAGGTGGAAAATCCGGAAAAACTCTTGCGTTGAGAGCAGACTTTGATGCTCTTGCTATTTTTGAAGATAATGATTTAAGTTTTAAATCGGTCAATCCAGGAGTAATGCATGCCTGTGGACACGATGCACATACTGCATATTTGATGGTACTTGCTAGAGAACTAGTAAAAATAAAACAAGAACTTCCGGGAAGAGTTAGAATTGTCCATCAACCAGCAGAGGAAGTATCTCCTGGTGGTGCCAAAGGTATGATTAAAGCAGGAGCTCTTGACGGTGTCGATAATATGATCGGGGTTCATGTGATGACTACAATTAAAACAGGGGTCATTGCCTATCATAATAAAGAAACTCAAACGGGACGTTCTAATTTCACCATTACAATCAAAGGAAACGGAGGTCACGCTTCTATGCCACAATTAAGTAATGATGCAATAGTAGCCGCTAGTTACTTTGTAACTGAACTCCAAACAGTAATTTCAAGAAGAATAGATCCATTTGACATGGGTACTGTAACTATTGGATCATTTGATGGAGCAGGAAGTTTTAATGCTATACAAGATAAAGTAGTGTTAAAAGGGGATGTTCGGATGATGAAAGAAACAACTAGAAAAATCATCCGAGACCAAGTGAAACAAATTGCTAAAGGCGTTGGAGTAACCTTTGGGGTTGAAGTGATTGTAGATTATGACGATAACTATCCTGTACTCTTTAATTCAGAAAATCTCACTCACTTTGTAGTTGACAGCTTAAAAGATCAGAATATTTCAGAAGTCAATAATATAGTCGATTTAGGACCACAAAATCCTTCTGAAGATTTTTCATATTATGGGCAAGTTGTACCAAGTACTTTCTTTTACATTGGTGCACAGCCTGAAGACGGCGGAAATTATCCCCATCATAGCCCTTTATTTAAAATGAATGAGAAAAGTATTTTAATCGCGGCTAAAGCAGTTGCAACTGTAACTATAAACTATCTATTTTTCAATAAAAAAATGTAGATTTACAAATAGCAAGATTTGTAGCTAAAGTTGCTCCTTCGTTATTTAATAAACTTATAAAAATATTTCTATCCTATGTCCAGAAAAAGGTCATTTTCTGGACACTCTTCTTTTGTTATAAAAACTCTCAAAATCATTTACATTTCTCGTTCATTAACCCGTAATTTATTCTATGTTCATTTATATATATATTTTTAAGTTATGATACAATAAATTAGAACAAAGGAGAATAAAATGAATATCGGAT
>NZ_JBSGBN010000283.1:0-2696 GCF_053601275.1 Streptomyces sp. NPDC004752
GTAGACGGCCACGCTCGCGATCCCCGCGTCCCGGCAGGCCCGGGCCACACGGACAGCGATTTCGCCACGGTTGGCGATGAGCACCTTGCGCACGATTGAGGCTCCCTCCTTGAAACAAGCCGAGTTTAGGGACTGCCGACACGGCACTTCGACCCGTCCCCACTGGTGAGCTTGCCCACACGGAGCGTGATACGAGGCCCGCTCGACCCGCGAAAGCCCTTGTCGCACCACGGCACGCAGGACTCCACCGGAAAACCCTAGCCCTGTCATGTGGTCAAGGTCTCTGTGAGAGCGTGCTGCGGCGCACTGCGTTTCTTTGTGGAGTCCCTACGAATGGCCCAACGATTCACTGGCGGCGACAGAACCCTTGTCCCCTGGTTTACCCGTTAGTAGCGTTCGCGGTGTCCGAACGTACTTCGGGTAACGGCAGTCCTGTCCGGGCGGGTCGAAAGGGGGTGGGCCGGTGGTGCGCAGACCGGTGGCATGGGTCGTGGCGGTCGTCCTCTTCGCCGAGGCGTTCTTCATCGCCGCACTGAACTGGTTCCTCGGGACGGTCGTCGACCGCCAGAACATGTCCTTGGCCGGTCTCGATCCGGGCACCATGGCGACGTCCTCGAAGATCGGCGGAGTGGTCTTCGGCCTCTACCTCGCGCTGGGCGGCCTGGCCGCCCTGCTCGTCGCGCTCCGCGACCGGGCCCCGTCCGGCCTCGCCTGCGCCCTGCTGATCAGCGTCGCCGTGGTGCACGGGCTGCTGGGCGCCTTCGCCTGGGGACTGGTGGGCTGGAGCGCGTTCCTGTTCATGGTGGTCGTGCTGGCCCTGGTCGTCCTGCTCCTGATGACGTACGACACCCCACCCGGCTCGGCCCGGTCGGCGGGCGGGGATACTCCGGGTACCGGCGGGACCCCGGAGGCCGTGGACGGCCCGGCGGCGGACTCCGGGGAGCCGGGGGCCGCCGCCGCCATCCGGCGGCCCCGGGGCGAGGTGGTGGCGACGCAGGACGACAAGCCCGCGACGGCCCCGCCGGGTCTCACTCCGCCGGTGTCCACAACTCCGTGATTCCGACGCCCAGTTCGGCGAGCAGCCGGCGCACCAGGGGCAGGCTGATGCCGATCACGTTGCCGTGGTCGCCGTCGATCCCCTCGATGAACGCGGCCGAGCGGCCGTCGAGGGTGAACGCACCGGCGACGTAGAGGGGTTCGCCCGAGGCGACGTACGCGGCGATCTCCTCGTCCGTCGGCTCGCCGAACCGCACCACGGTGGAGGCGGTCCCCGACACATACCGCTTGCTCGCCGTGTCCCAGACGCAGTGCCCCGTCTGCAGGGTCCCCGCCCGCCCGCGCATCGACTTCCAGCGGGTGGTGGCCTCCTCGGCGTCCGCGGGCTTGCCCAGCGCCCGGCCGTCCAGCTCCAGCACCGAGTCGCAGCCGATCACCAGCGCGCCCTGCGCCTCCGGCCGGGCCGCCACCACCGATGCCTTCGCCTCGGCCAGGGCGAGCGCCAGCTCGGCTGGGGTGGGTGCGGTCACCGCGTCCTCGTCGACGCCGCTGACGATCACCTCGGGGTCGAGCCCGGCCTGCCTGAGCAGCGCGAGCCGGGCGGGGGACTGGGAGGCGAGCACGAGTCGACGGCGCGGCTGGTCTGTCATGCGGTCAGCGTAACGGCGTGGGTCCGTCCCGCTCGCCGCGGCCCGGCCCCGCTCGCCGCGGTCCGGCTCATCGCAGCCCGGCCACGACCATCGCGAGCACCATGCCCAGCGCCATGAGGAGACCGAGCCGCCGCAACATGGCCTGCGCTTCGCGCAGTTCCTCGGGCGGCTCGTTCTCCGGGTCTGACCACAGCATGCCCCCAGCGTGGGGCTGGGGCGGGGAGGGCGCCTGAGTACGGGTACTCAACTTGGCGGCCGGTGTCGCTGCGCCGTACGCGGTTCCTCGCGCCCTGGGGGTGTTGCTAGCCGGGCCAGTAGGTGCGGGGCCAGGAGGCCGGGCCCGGGTGGGGGACATGGGCGGTGGTGATGCGGGCGGGGTCGGACCAGGCGTCCCCGGCGCCCTCGGCGCCGGACGGCGCACCGGCCGCCGCCGCGGCGCGGACCCGGACCACCGCCAGTGCGGCGGCCAGCTCCTCCGGGGTCGGATTGCCCCGTACGACCTTGATGTTCATGCCGCTCCCAACGGGTCT
This sequence comes from Streptomyces sp. NPDC004752, assembly GCF_053601275.1. NCBI lineage: Bacteria > Bacillati > Actinomycetota > Actinomycetes > Kitasatosporales > Streptomycetaceae > Streptomyces > Streptomyces sp. NPDC004752. The sequence goes on from NZ_JBSGBN010000283.1 coordinate 2,177, forward strand.
AGAGGGATCTAGAGGGGTCTAGCAGGATCTAAGGGGTCTAGAGGGGGATGTTGCCGTGCTTCTTCGGAGGCAAGGATTCCCGTTTCGTCCGCAGCTGACGCAGCCCGCGCACGATATGGCGGCGGGTGTCGGAGGGCAGGATCACCGCGTCGATGTAGCCGCGCTCGGCTGCTACGTACGGGTTGAGGAGGGTGTCCTCGTACTCCTGGATGAGCCGCTCCCGGGTGGCCTCGATGTCCTCGGCGTTCTCGCCGTTCGCCGCCGCCTCGGCGAGGGTGCGGCGGTGCAGGATGTTGACCGCGCCCTGGGCGCCCATGACGGCGATCTGGGCGGTGGGCCAGGCCAGGTTGAGGTCGGCGCCGAGGTGCTTGGAGCCCATGACGTCGTAGGCCCCGCCGAACGCCTTGCGGGTGATCACCGTGATGAGGGGGACGGTCGCCTCGGCGTAGGCGAAGATCAGCTTGGCGCCGCGGCGGATGATCCCGGTGTGTTCCTGGCCGACGCCGGGGAGGAAGCCCGG
>NZ_JBSGBN010000284.1:0-2586 GCF_053601275.1 Streptomyces sp. NPDC004752
AGCGTCTCTGATCAGCTAAGCGGTCCCATGCGAACCGTGGAGTTCGGCGTGGGTTCTGCCCACCTGGGCGGGGTAGCGTGAGCGTGCAGGTGGAAGCCCGCGCCCAACGTTGCTCCGCGTGGCCGGTGGCCGGTGGTGGGTGTGCTGATCGTGGTCACGCCCTGGTGCCGGTGGGCTGCGCGGGGCAGCCGGGTCCGACCCGTTGGTGCGTGTCCCTCCGGACGCTTGCCAGCCGGGCCGGTGGGCCTGACCGGGGAGGGAATCCCGCGTCGCCTGGGCGCGGGACGGTTGGAACGTGGCCGGGTGGGGCCGGTCTTGGATCGGTCTTTCCGGCTGCTTTTCGGGGTGGCGGTGATGACGGCCTTGGCTTCGAGGTTGTCCACGACCTTGCGGGTCACCATGGTGCCGCTGGTCTTGTCCACGACGGTCTTGGTCTGGTGGGTGAGTCCGCGTGCGGCGATACGCCGCCACGCGCCCTGGTCGCGGTCTCCCTGCCACCGGCAGGACGGACAGATGGCCCACTTCCAGCCCGGCTTTGTGGGCCGGTCCGGGGCCTTGCGGTGCCGCAGCGGGGTCAAGCAGTACGGGCAGTGCCTGGAGGTGTTCGCCGGGGGCACGGTGACCACGGCGATCCCGGCTTCGGCGGCGAGGTGCCGCATGCGGTCGGCGATCTGCCCGCGCACGGTCTGGGACATGCGCGTGTTCTGTGTGCGGCCCATGCCGCCCGCTTCCATCGACCGCAGGTCTTCCAGGTAGATCACGGTCGCTCGGGCGGCGACAGCCTGATCAACTACCCAGCGGGCAGCACTCCGGGCCAGTGCGTCGTTGAGGTTGGAGCGGCGCTCGGAGACACGCTGGATCTCCTTGGCCAGCACAGTCGCCTTGTCGTCCAAGATGCGGTCAGCGAGCCGCTGGTACTGGTCGCTCTTGGCGTGCAGCCGCTCCGAGAGACGGCGAAGCCGGTACTGCTTCGAGAGCACGCCCGAGGCCCGGAACTGCGCGCCCGAGCCGAGGGCGGTGATATGTCCGTCGTCGTGGAGCCGGGCCGCCCCCGCGCTGAGGAGGGTGTTCAGGCCCCAGTCCACCCCCAGGGCCACCGTGTGCCCGGCGCGGGCCGTCTTCGGGACGGGGTGGGTGTAGGCGAGGTCAGCCCGTACCTTGCCGCCGACGATGCGCAGGGTGGGCAGGTGCAAGACGGCGTTCGCCGGAACCGTGGGCGGCAGGATGATCGTGCAGGCGACCCATGTCCAGTCCGCGTACTTCTGCGGGCCGGGCCGGGTGGGGAGCTGCAACCGCAGCAGAACCTTCGTCGGCTCAGTCGCGGACCGTTCGATCGACGCTTGCTGCCCGTCGCACGCGGCGAGCAGCAGCATCCGCGCCACACGAGGGTTCGGTTCCAGCTCGAACACGTCGGCAGGGGGACGGCCGTTCTTCTGCTGGAAGCGGGCGATCTGGCAGGTGCGGGAACGGATCACGCTGGACAGCAGATACTCCCCGCCCGGTATCGCGGCACGCACCTGCTCCCACTCGGCTTCGGTGCGCTTCTTCGGATCAGTGGGCCAGGTGGCCTGGATTCCGGCGATCACGTCGGCACGCCACTTCACCGACCGCAAAGCGCGCCCTGCCTGCTCCTGCGCAGCACGGACGATCCGGTCGTTGACCTTCGCCTCGGAGGCGGTGGTCCAGCCGAGGCGGCGCAGTGCCATCCAAGCGTTCGATGGCAGCTTCCGTCCACCCGCGTCCACACCGGAAGCCAGGGTGTCCACGTCAGTGGTGTTCCAGTGCTTCATCAGCAGATCACCAGTCATGCCGGACACCAGGTCGATGCACCAGCCGACGCGCTCCACCAGGGCGGAAGCGGTGAGGAGTTCGCCGGTCTTCTCGTCCACGCCCGACCGGACAAGGGCGCGGGCGCACGCGGTGCGGGAGGTCTCGCCCCCGGCGAGAGGCAGCTTCCGACTCACCGGGTCTCGCCCTCGTTGGTGCACTGCCCGGACTCGGCCAGCAGACGTCGCCGGTTGTCGGCACTGCGCATCCCGTACAGACGCCCGGCGAACGTCGTCACCAGCGAGACGAAGTCCTCCAGCAGCTCATCCCGGCCACCGAGCTTCTTCGGGTGCATCACCTCCACGCTGACCCCGTACACGGCGAACAACCGCTTGAGCCAGCCCACCCCGAACCGAGCGAGGCGGTCCTCATGCGTCACCCGAACCACGGTCACGGAGCCGTCCGACACCATCGCGATCACCCGGTTCAAGCCGGGCCGGTTCTCCTTCAGGCCGGAGCCACGGTCCTTGACGACCTTGACGACCGTCCCGGTCGAGGTGGCCCGAAGCTCCTGCTCCTGGGCCTCCAGCGAGGACTCCTGCCCCGATGAGCCGGACACCCGCGCATACAGCAGCTCCAGACGCGGACGGGCAATTGAGGAGTCGCTGCCGCGCTTCATGTTCTCCACGTCCACCGAGGAGAACCGGCGCTCACGCCCGACCCAGGTGAACGGGATCTTGCCGTCCAATGCCCACTGGCGAAGCGTCATCGGGTGTATCCCGAGACGCTTCGCAGCCTTGGACATGCGCAGCAACTCCA
>NZ_JBSGBN010000285.1:0-2564 GCF_053601275.1 Streptomyces sp. NPDC004752
CTCGTCGGGTAGGACCGCTGCATTGCTGCAGCGGTCCCCCCTCAGAACCGGCCATGCCCGCTTTCCGAGCAACCGGCTCAAGCAAGCCCCTTGGGCTCGCGGGCGAACAGAAGTGCTGGTCACCGGCCGGGGCCAGTGGCCAGACGACGCTGGCAGTAGGTGTGTATCAGGCGTGAGGCGGCGGGTTTGTCCGGCTTGCCGTTGCCCGCATCGGCGGTGACCGCGTGTTTGCGGATCGCGATGCGGGTGACTTTGAGCCACTGCTCCCACTGGTCGGGGGTTTGCGGCTCGTGGTCGGCGTGCAGCAGCAGCCCTCCGCAGAGCGGACATCGGCCGTCTTGCATCTGCAGCAGATGCAAGGTGCCTTTGCCCAGCGGGAGTTTGCCGCGGCGGCGCCGCTTGACCCAGAAGTCGGCCAGGGCAGGATCGTCGGTTGACGCCCTCCCTGGCACCATCCGGTGCCGGACGATCGGCGTCCAGGCGAACTTGTAGAGGTAGAAACCGCTGGCGCGGTCCCCGAATACCCACGTGTCCTGCCTGAACGGGTTGAACATGCCGAAGTACCGGGCGGTCACCCAGCGCATCGGCTTGTTCGGGTGGGAGAACTTGGCCCACTTGTAGACCAGTCTCCACACGTGGGCGTCCAGCGAGTTGAACGCCCGCTTGGACACCCCGATCCGGTAGTAGGCGGCCCAGCCCTTGATGATCGGGTTGAGCTTGGCGATCACCGCGTCGGCGTTGGCCCCTCGCAGGGCCAGCACCTCGGCGGCAAGCCGTTCCCGGATCCGCTGCAAGGCCGCGTCGCTCGGCTTGGTCAGCAGCTTGCCGCGGTAGCGTCGGATGTTGAACCCCAGGAAGTCGCAGCCCTCATCGAGGTGGACAATGCGCGTCTTGTCCTCGTTGAAAGCCAGCCCCCGGGGCGCGAGCCACGCGGCCAGCCGCGCCTTGACCTCCTCGGCCTGTTCCCGAGAATGACACAGGGCGAGAAGGTCGTCGGCGTAGACGACCAGAACCGGGGAATCGCGCGCCAGAATCGTGGCATCACTGCCGAGAGCCTGATATCGGACTCCAGCGGCCTTTCCCATTCCGTGCAAGGCGATGTTCAACAACGCGGGACTGATCACCCCGCCCTGGGGAGTTCCCTCCACCGTCGGGGTGAACCAACCTTTCTCGACCACACCGGCCTTCAGCCATCCGGCAACCATTCCCCTCGCGGGAAAGTTTCCCAATGACGCGAGCAGGTGATCGTGGTCGATTCGGTCGAATGCCGCTTTCAAGTCGGCGTCGAGCACCCACAGGCGTTTGGCGTTCTTGCCGCTCGCCGTCGTGTGGATAGCGACGATCGCGTCATGGCAGCCGCGACCGGGGCGAAAGCCGTAGACCTTCGGCTCCAGCCGTGCCTCCCACTCGGGCTCCAGTGCATTCAGCGTCAGAGCTTGTAGGCATCTGTCTGCGATCACGGGAATTCCGAGTGGGCGCTGTTTCCCATTCGCCTTGGCTATATACACCCGCTTGACGGGCTTGGGTTTCCACGGGGCCGCATCATGCTGGACCCAGTCGGCCAACTCGGCCTTTCCCTGGGACAGCAGGACGACTTTCCCGTCGATGCCCGCCGTCTTGCGGCCAGCGTTGACCTCCGTGACCCGGCGCACACTCGCGAGTGTGTTGGCGCGGGAGCGGAGCATCAACTTCTGCAGGTTCCTGACCTTGGCCAGGTCCCCTGCCTGCGATGCCGTGAAGATGCGTTGCCGCAGACGCCGTACGTCGTCCTCGACCTTCCGCCAGTCGATCGACGGCCAGTCGGTGATCTCGTCCTCCGGTCCGTTCGCCATGCCGGCTGCGGTCGCAGCGGCTTGCGCCGCCCCAGCCACGTGTGTCGTCACGGCGTCCAACTTGCCCTTCGGTTCAGGTGTCTTTGGTCATCGTTTCTTCACGGGCTCACCAGACCCACGTCAGCACCCTTTCAGGTCGGGGCATCGGCCCCTATCCGGCCAGTTATGTGGGAACCACCGACGGAGGTGTCGGCATATGGTTCCCGGTTTCCTGCTGCCTTTCGGCGACCGGCATTAGCTTGCTGGGTCTTCCTGCGCCCGCTGGAGAGTTGGGCCTTCCTTGCGGTTGGCTTACCAGGTCAGAATTGCATTGCCTGGACTCCATCGGGGTTGTCACGTTCCGCATGAGAGAGATGCTGCCGGTGAGGGCGCCCTCTGCACCCCGGGGACGGCGGTGCACTCCCGACTGGCCAGATTTCCCCAGTCGGCGCCTGCCGCTTTCCAGCGGCCAGTCCCTATCTCTCGCTGAAACGACCCATCGGCGAGAGTGCTCATGACGAGGCATCATCAAGGGTTCATTCGCATTCACCCGTCCGGCATTTCCCAGCCTGTAACCCCCGGATGGAACGAGGATCCTTGGGCATTTCCTCAGGCTTCGCACCCCGCGATTACTCACGACGCACGCTGAGGCGGGAACGAGCCCTGTGCACTGGCTCGGGAGCTACACCTTCGACATCAGTCGATCCTCCTTCGGTGAGTCCGCTCTTCTCAAGCGGCTTTCGTGTCGCACGA
>NZ_JBSGBN010000286.1:0-2478 GCF_053601275.1 Streptomyces sp. NPDC004752
TCGGCCAGATGAGCCCGAACGCCTTCGAACAACGATCAGTTACTCTGACCACTGCCGCATAACAACCGGTGTCCACGATCCCGGGTCAAGCCCCTCCCGCAATTTCCGACGTCAGATGACTCCAGGCCCTTGTCACGGGTCCCGGGTGGTGCGTGGGCCTCCCGGAGGGAGTACCGCTTCGATAGCCTTCGCCAGACCCTTGATCAGGTGGAGGAAGCGTGCGGGTTTGGTACTGGTTCATCGGCACGGGGCTCATCGTGGTCGCGTTCTTCTGCTTCATCGCTGCCCTAACGATCTGGAACACCGCGCGCACAGACCAGACCTACCCGCGGAAGCCGAAGAACGTTGCGATGTGGAGCGGCATGGGAGTCGTCTGCCTGGGGCTCATGGTCCTCTTCTACTCTCTTTGAACGCGAAACCGTGAGTGCTGGCCCGTAGCCACTGGCCACGAGAGATGATCTTGTCGTGTCTGGTGTGATCACGGCGTCGGAGCCCTCCTGGATAGCCCCGTATACCGGGCTGAGCCCGCGTCAGTTCGGCAAGCTGATCACGGCGCTGCGGCGCGACGGCGCCGATCCGGCCCGTCGGGGCCGACCCTGTTGCCTGCCGCTGGAGGACCGGGTTTTGCTGGTCGCCGCGTACTGGCGGACCAACCTCACGCTGCGGCAGTTGGCGCGGCTGTTCGGAGTGTCGAAGTCGGCCGCCGACCGCATTGTTGACCACCTCGGGCCCGCGCTATCCCTGCAACAGCGCAAGCGGTTCGGCAAGGACACCGTGCTGATCGTGGACGGAACCCTGGTCCCCACCCGCGACCACAGCATTGCCGAGCAGTCGAAGAACTACCGGTACTCCACCAACCACCAGATCGTCATCGACGCCGATACGCGGCTCGTTGTGGCTGTCGGCCGGCCTCTGCCCGGCAACCGCAACGATTGCAAGGTGTGGGAACTGTCCGGCGCCAAAGACGCCGTCGGCCGCACCACGGTCATCGCAGACGGCGGCTACCGAGGCACTGGCCTGGTCATCCCACACCGCCGCGAGCGAGGCCAGGCCGAACTCCCGCCCTGGAAAGAGGAGCACAATGCCTCTCACCGCAAGGTGCGCGCCCGGGTCGAACACTGTCCCTGCCGAGAATCTGGTCCGTGCAGGTCAGGCCGCATGCCGGTACTCGTGGAGGGTGCCGCCGAGGCGGTCGCGTCGTCGTGTGTCGAGGCGGGCGATGGCGTCCTGGTCGGTGATCGGCGGTGGCAGGGGGTGCAGCGGGCGGGCGTCTGCGATGCCTTGGTGGGGCCGGTGGGAGTTGTAGTGCTGTTCGAACTCGCGCAGGGTGTGGAGGAGGTGGCGCTGGTTCCGGACCGGGGTGCGGTCCAGTAGTTCGCGTCGGCAGGTTTGCACCCAGTGTTCCATGAGCGCGTTCATCCGCGGCGTCCGGATCCCGCTGAGTACGACCTCGATCCCCGCATCCTCAAGGACGGTGTCGAACAGGGCGGGGTACTTCCCGTCGCGGTCGCGGATCATGAACCGGGCCCGGCAGCCGACATCCTCGGGATCCATGACGAGGTTCCTGGCGGCCTGTGCCACCCAGGAGGCGGTCGGGTGCGCCGTCGCGCCCAGGATGCGGATGCGCCGGCCGGCGTGCCCGATCACCGCGAACACGTACAGCCGCGCCCCGGACAGGGTGACCGCTTCGAAGAAGCCACATGCCGGCAGGGCATCGGCCTGGGAGCGCAGAAAGTCCGTCCAGGTGCTGGAACCCCGCTCGGGTGCCGGGTCGATCCCCGCCTCCTTCAGGATCTCCCACACCGTGGAGGCGGCCACCTGCACGCCCAGAACCAGCAGCTCGCCGTGGATGCGCCGGTAGCCCCGGCCGGGATTCTCCCGCGCCAGACGCAGCACGAGAGCGCGGATCGAGCGCACGGTACGCGGCCGACCCGCACGCCCCGGCCGGGAACGGGCCGCGTGGCGGCGCGAGACCAGGTCACGGTGCCAGTGCAGCACAGTGTCCGGGCGCACCAGCAGCCGTGCCCGGTGCAGCACACCGCGCGGGAGCCGGTGCAGTAGCGCGGCCAGGAACACCCGGTCACTCGGTGCGAACCGCACCCGGTCCCGGCCGAGCTGGCGTTCCAGCACGGTGATCTGATGACGCAGCGCGAGGATCTCCGCGTCCTTGTCCTGGTTGCTCACCGGCAGCAGCCGCAGCAGGGCGAACACGTTCGCCACACCCGGATAGGCAAGTCGAAGCAGCACGACAGATCATCCTGCCGGGGCACTCACCAGGTGCCCGGGGCACCCGCCCAAGCGCCCGCGCTCGACACCACCCGTACACCAGCCCCCACCAGGACGGATGAGTTTTTCGGCAGGTGCAACTTCGAGGCTGGCAGCTGGGTCGAAGGCGGCGAAGGCGTGCAGGTTTGCCGCGACGCTGAGCAGGACGCGCACCTGGTCGGGGTCGCGGTACAACTCGCGCGGATGCTGCCG
>NZ_JBSGBN010000287.1:0-2397 GCF_053601275.1 Streptomyces sp. NPDC004752
CCAACGACCCAGACACTCCCGGAACTTGATCAAGCCCTGCAGCGCTACCCGGCCGGGGAGATCGAGATGTCAGGGCGGGGGGGGGTGAGAGCCCCGCACCAGACGCCAGTCGAAAACTCCACAGAGATGAAAGCCAAAGGATGCGGACACGGCCGATGTGCCCGGCCTTCCGGGCCTCCTGGACGAGGCGGGTCATCAGGGTCCGGACAGGGCTGCGCTTGAAATCCGATGTACACCAGGGGCGGCGGTCGAGGGTCGGGACTCATCGATAGTGGGCGTCAGCTGACTTTGAGGGGCTGTCCGGCCGCGTCGTACACCTGCCCAGTGATGGCGTTCACGCGGTACATTTCAACAGCCGCTTCCGCCTGCGAATCATCGCTGGGCCACGTCACATTCACAAGCCAATTCGGCTGCCAACTACCATCCTGCTCGACCGCTTTTACAGTAACTGCTTTGGTGTGGAATTCTGCGCCAGTGTTTCCATTGGCTCGGAGCAGTACGGCTACCGCCTCGCTTACTGCCTTTTCGGCCTGCCTGGCGTCAATCTTAGCTTTGGGGATCTCTGCCCGAGTCGGGCCAAGGGTGACATCAATCTGAGATACACGTCCAGCCCTGTCTACCTGGACGTCCAGCATTCTGGGCATCAGAACATTGTTGTGAGTCCATCTCCAGTTCGTCATCCAGCCAAGTGCGGCCTTTTCGCCCACGGGGGACGTTTCCTTCATGGTCGCACCCATAGCCCACGGATACTGTCGCTGGGCGTAAGACTTCGCGATTCGAGAGGCTTCGATATCGGTAGACGGTGCTTTCGCGCCTGCCACCGGGTATCCCATGACAGTCGGCCGGTCGCTGTTCTCCAACTGTACATTCAGGTGCTTTTTTTCCGGCCAGGAAAGGCTGCCGCTACCGAAGGCTTCAGGGTGTCCCTCTTCACGGCTGAGCAGGATGAAGATGATGTTGGTGCATGAGGGAACCCCACACGGCTGCTCGTACACCCGCCCGATCTTGTAACGGTCGCCGAATGCCTCTTTTACGGCGGCCTGAACGGCCTCCTTCTGCCCGGAGTCTGCGTCGGCGAGGCTGCTACCGTCCACGTTTGTGAAGTCCAGCATCGGGCCCGCAACTCCCGATCCCAAGAGGAGCAGTGCCGCGAAGGCAATCAAAGTCCCCTTCATGCCTGCCTGCCAGGCTAGCGAGCTGCCGATTGTGAGGGAAATCGCAGCGATGGCGAGACCTATCAAACCACCGATAATGTTCATCTCGGCGTCCGAGCTATCGCATACGCGTCCTAGGCCATTAACGGTAGCCTGAGTGAACTCGATGCCCAGGGGTAGCGCAACGACGCCGAACAGGACAGGAAGCGGGCGACGGATGGCCAAGAGCGCGCATGCCCCGACGGGCACCATCATCGCAAGGTTCCACAACCCTTGCGTGGTATGGAAGGGCTCGGCAAACTTATGGTTAAGGACGCATACGCCGCTAGCCGAGCCGCCGCCCATAAACGTGACCCCGAGGACGCCGGTGAGAGTAAAGACAAGTCCGGACCACCATGCACCGTGAGGGTTTCTCCGTTTATGGGCGACCGTCCATGCTACGCCGCCGCAAATGAGGCCGATCAATGTGCACACGGCCAGATAGCCGATGTGGTGTTGGAAGATCGCGGAAAACATGGCGCAGTTCCTTGCGTGGTCAGGTCAAGGCGAGCGGTACTGGGGGCAAGGCCCCGCCCTGGCGGGCGGGGCCTGCAAGGCTCTGGTTTAGCAGTGCGAGGCAGGCGTCTGGTATTGGCCGCCGCTGTATTTAAGCAGGCCGATTATGCTCGAGCAGTAGGCGCTGGCCCCGAGCGACCACGTCTTACGCTTCTCCTGGCCCGCGCCGATGGAGACGGCGTCGGCGTAGTGGGCGGTCCCCGAGCGCGAGTAACCAAGGTTGGCGGAGATGGTAGATCCGCCCGTCTTGCCGTACGTGGTGCCGACGACGCCGTTCGAAGCCTGGTGGACGACCAGGACGCCGTTGGACAGAGAGGTGCACCGTTCGATGGGCTCGCCGATGGAGGTGTAGCCGGAGTCGTCACAGTATGCGGCGGCCGAGGCGATCGGCGCGCTGAACATGACAGATCCTGCTGCGATGGCGAGGGTGATGAGAGTGGCGTTGGCTCTGCGGCGCATGGAATCTCCTTAAGGTCATGGGCATGCCAACCTCTCGGATGTGGAGAGGCTGCGCCTAGATGGAACGTATCGTGAGTATCTGATCACAAACCGTTCACCGAATGGAGATCATCTTCAGCCATTCTGTGAACATCATCTGAGGTTCCTCTGAGCTTTCTGTGAGTCTCGACTTGCCGACCCCGCCGTGGCCCAGGGCTTGATCAAGTTCCGGGAGTGTCTGGGTCGTTGA
>NZ_JBSGBN010000288.1:0-2359 GCF_053601275.1 Streptomyces sp. NPDC004752
GTGCGGCAGCCGCAGATAGCCTTCCTGCCGGCCCTCCGCATCCAGGTCGATGTCGGTCCAGATCCGGGTGTGGGACATGTGCTGCTCCTTTGCGCCGTGCGGCGGGTGGTGGCTAGTTGGCCTGGTGGGCGGTGGCGACGGCGTCGAGTCCGGCCGTGAAGGTCTCCCGTGTCCGGGGACCGCCGACTCCGAAACGGACGGCATTGGGAACACTGACGTCGGGGGTGAGGGCGAACTGGTCACTCGCCCCGATCTCGGCACCCAGCTTCAGGACGGCCTGGACGAACTCGCCGCGCGGCAGGGCCGGCGGGAGCGACAGCCACACATGCGGACTGTGCGAGGTCGCGCGATAGTCGGCGTCGGCCAGGGCCTCGGCCACGCGTTCCTGGCGCCATGCGATCTCCTCGCGTACCGCCTGGATGATCTCATCGGCCCGGCCGGTCTCGACCAGTTCGGTGGCGACGGCGGCGTTGAGCGGAGCGGCCATCCAGTAGGTGGCGCGCACACCGGGCCAGAACCGCGCGCCGGTCTCGTCCTGGCCCGGCCCGACGACATAGGCGATCTTGAGACCCGGCGCGATGCACTTGGCCGTTCCCACGATGTACCAGGCCAGCTCGGGTGCGAACGAGGACAGGGCGGGCGGCGAACTGGGCGGGAGCACACCGTAGATGTCGTCCTCGATGACCTGGACACCGTACCGGCGGCAGGTCTCGGCGATGCTCTGCCTGCGTTCCACACTCATCGTGCCCGTGGTCGGATTGTGCAGGCTCGGCATCGTGTACACCGCGCGGGGAGCATGGGCTGCGCAGACGCCCGCGAAGGCGTCGGGCAGCATCCCCTCGGCATCGATCGGCACGGGAACGAGCCGGATACCGAGCGTGTCGGCGAACACCTTCACCGGCGGATAGCTCAGCTCCTCCACGGCCAGCACACCGCCACGGCCGACCAGGCCGGACATGAGCATCATGAGCGCACTCTGGGTGCCGTTGGTGACGACCATCCGCTCCAGGTCCGGCGGCTGCGGGAACCGGCGGGCCACGAACCGCGCCGCGGCGGCCTGGTCGCGCTCGGCACCCCGGTACTGATGCGAGCCGATCAGGTCCATCGGAGTGAACTGGCCCAGAACCGAGTCCACGGCACGGCGCAGGATCGGATCGAAGACATCGGGCACCTTGGGCGGCAGCGTCCCCGTCATGAACGCCGGGGAGTCCGCGTCACGGCGGTCGTCGACGTTGTAGCGCGCCGGGCGGTAGGGCAAGGGCATGAGACGTCCCAGTTGTTGAAGATCTTGAGCAGGATGAAGTGTGAGTGGCGTACGGGCCGGGCTCGGGCTACCTAGGGATGGCGTCCGCGGCCTCGTGGGCAGCGGGCCCGCGGATACGCTCAGGCCCGGCGGTCATCGACATCAATCCCGGTACCGGGGAGTGGGGGTGACGCTCCGTAGGGTCGCCGTTCAGCTGGCCGGTCGGTTCGACGTGCGCCCAGTCGGTTCGACACGTGTTTCGGTCGGTTCGACATGTGCCCGGTCGGTTCGGCATACACGCCTTGGCCGCTCCGGCGCACGGTCCGAGTCTCCCCGACCGGCAGTGACCCTAGGCGAGGTCGAGCACGTCCTTCAGGTTGGCCGCGATGGCTGTGTGCGGTGCAGCCTGGAGTTGTTCGCGGTCGTGTGCTCCGCCGAGGACGCCGATGACGTGGCCGGCTCCGGCGCGGGTACCGGCGAGCAGGTCGTTGACGGTGTCACCGGCGACGAGGACGCGCTGGACCGCGTCGATGCCTAGCTGGATGACGGCGGAAAGGATCAGGTCGGGGTAGGGGCGGCCACGGAGCGTTCCGGACTGGGCGACGGTGAGGTCGACCAGGTCCCGCCAGCCGAGGGTGTCGAGGAGTGCGTCCTGGACGGCGGCGTCGAAGCCGGTCATCAGGCAGGTCCTGACGCCGCGTTCACGCAGGCCCGTGAGGACGTTCTCGGCGCCGTCCTTGGCGGTCAGTTCACCCGCCAGCACCGCCTTGAGCATGAGGTCGATGAAGTTGCGGTGCGCTTCGGCGGCCTTGTGGGCATCGGGCGCCAGGCGGCTGAACATGTCGGTCTTCGCCATGCCGCGCAGCGGGCGGAGGGTTTCCGGGGTGATCGCGTCGAGGCCGGCCAGGGACAGGGCCTCGTCCACGGCCCGTTCGACGGTGCCGTTGTCCGCGATGGTGGTACCGGCCATGTCGAGGACGGCCAGGTCTATCGCCCGGGAGGCGTCGTGGTGAGGCACAGGTGTGTTCCTTCTACAGGGAGTGTTCGATCGTGATGTCGGCCATCACATCGAGTGCTTTGGTGGACGCTTTGGGGCGGCGGACCGCGATGCCGACG
>NZ_JBSGBN010000289.1:0-2301 GCF_053601275.1 Streptomyces sp. NPDC004752
ACCGGAGCCCGACCGACTACGAACGAGACCATCAGGCCGACCCCACAATGGAGTTGGCCGCTTGAAAGATCTCCACAGCGCGAGGGGATTGACAATCTCCTATCCGCCACCGGCGGCGCTGGCTCGGCCGCAACAAGGCCGCCCGCGGCGAACTGCGACGCGGCCTTCCCGTCGGGCTGATCTGGGGCAAGGCCGACGGCGAGATGCGGTCATACTTCCGACCCACTCCCCGACGGCTGCAGTGGCCGCACTGCGTGACAGGTATAGTGCAAGGCAACAACTGTAGCCCCGTGGATTGTCGTTCGCTACATGTTCTTCCCCGGTCTGCGGTGTTACCCTCCGCGAATGACACTCGGCGTGGAGAACAAGCGGCCGCGAGCAACGCTCGGCGGGATCCTTGACGGTCTTGGTGGGACGCTGCTGAATCTCGTATTGGGAAGCCCGAGCGGAGCGGAGCACGTCGGAGGAGTCTCGATCTGGGATCCCGCTGACCAGCCGGATCTGCCGCGGGGGGCCGTAGTACTCGGCGTCGCGTTGCTCGACAAAGAATCGATCGCGGGAACACTGCGGGAACTCGGCACGCGCGAGGCCGTGGCCCTGGTGCTTCGCGCGCCGGTGCCGGAGAGCCAGGTTATCGCGGAGGCAGCCGCGGAATCGGGTGTCGTCGTACTCGGCCTGACCCGGGGGGCATCCTGGACACAGCTCGCGGCGATGCTCCGGTCTCTGCTTGCCGAGGACTCAGTCGGGCAGGTTGAGTCAGCGACTCTCGGCGGTGTCGAGTCCGGCGACCTTTTCGCGCTCGCGAACGCGATCACCGCACTATTGGACGCGCCGGTCACGATCGAGGACTGTGGTTCGCGGGTGCTCGCTTTCTCCGGTCGTCAGGGCGAGGCCGACCGTCAGCGGGTCGACGTGATCCTCGGACGTCGGGTTCCAGAGCAGGCCACTCGGGTCTACCTCGAGCGGGGGGTATTCCGCGAGCTGTACCGCAGCGATCAGCCGGTGTGGATCGAACCCGACGAGCTGGGCGCAAATGATCTGCCGCGCGTCGCGATCGCGGTCCGCGCCGGCGATGAAGTACTTGGCTCAATATGGGCCGCGGTACGCGAGCCGCTGAGCGAGGAGCGTTCACAGGCGCTAGTCGAAGCGGCGAAGGTGGCCGCTTTGCACCTGCTTCGCGTGCGGTCCAGCGCCGATGTGGAACGTCGCCTGCGCAGCGACCTGGTAAGCACCGCCCTCGAAGGCGGTCCAGAGGCCCATGAAGCGATCTCACGGCTAGGTCTTTCGAATCAGGCTGTCGTGTTGTTCGCGCTCGAGCTGCTCGATCGGCCTGAAGATGAACATAGCCTGGCCGTTGACACAACCCTCCAGGCTGAGCGCATGCGGATCAGTGACGCGTTCACTGTGCATCTGGCCGCGTTGAGCCCCCGTAGCGCGTCGGCATTCGTCGGCAACATGACCTACGGTCTCGTGCCGGCCAGCCGTTGCGGGGCCACCGCGGAGGAGCGCGCAGTGCAGATGGCGAACGAGTTCCTTGGCCTGTTGGGACGCCGGGTACGAGCGGTTATCGGAATCGGACCAGTTGCTCGCACGCCGACCGAGCTGGCATATTCACGAACAACCGTCGGAAGGGTACTGCGAGTCCTGCGGGCCCGCAATGGCGCTGGGCAGCGAGCAGCCAGCCTCGCCGACGTGCATTTCGACGCGCTTCTCCTGGAACTCAGAGACCTGGCAGCCGCGCGGGGTGATCGCATCACTGGACCGATCACAAAACTGATGGCCTACGATGCTGAGCACAAGACAAACTTGGTTGAGACACTGTCGGCGTGGTTCGACGCCTTCGGGGACGTGCCCACAGCGTCGGCAGCTATCTCCATCCACCCGAATACTTTTCGCTATCGGCTGCGACGCATCAGCGATCTGGGCGGTGTCAACCTCAGTGAACCGAGCACGCGCCTGGCGATGATGCTTCAACTTCAGATACTCCGTGGCCTGCCAGTTGACGGTCAAGCCGAGGTGAGAGAGCCTCGGCTATCGCGATAGCAATCGACGAGATGGCATTGTCACGTTGGCTGGTGTGCGCGGGATGATCTTGGGGTTGATCGTATCCGGGGAGGGGATCTTTCATGGCGTCGACGCCGCCGTCATACAAGGGCCACCGCTACCCGGCGGATCATCTCTCATGCGCTGTGGCTGTATTTGCGGCGCTGTCACGTTGTTGAGTGTGTGAGTGCCTGACGGTGTGTCGGGTGTGGTGGGGCCGGGTTCCGGCTTTCGTGCTCAGGTCGCGGCAGGCAGGCC
>NZ_JBSGBN010000290.1:0-2243 GCF_053601275.1 Streptomyces sp. NPDC004752
TCCTTAACCACGCACCCGGCCCCCACCCCGAAGTGCTGTTGCGTCACATGAGTTCAGACGTGCGGACTTCGGATCACTCCCTCGGCCTCGACGCAGACCGCGTCCGCCTCGTCCCGGGCCGCCCGGCGCACGCCTAGCGCATACTCCTCGGCCCGGGCCAGTTCCCCCCGCGCCGTGTGCCGGACGTACTCCCGCAGGGCCGCCGCCTCCTCCTGCGCCAGCCGGAAGATGTGGCACGCGCCCTCCCCGAGCGTCTCGTACGTCTGCGGAGCGAGCCGCGCGACCGTCTCGCGCAGCCCTTCCGCCTCCGTCTTCATGTCCTTGGCGAGCACGGTCAGCCGCGCGGCCCGCTCCCACGCGGCGTCCCGCTCCTGCGAGAGCGCCGCCGTGTACGCGTCGACCTGCTCGGGTCGGTAGCCGCGTCCCCGGACGGTCAGGAAGCCGTGCGATGACATCGATGCGCCGTTCATCCTGGAACCCCTCGTCGCCGAACACACACGAAATGATGGTTTCGCGCACATCAGGATGAATCGACTTTAAGTGATCGTGACACGCAAAGGGGGCCGAATCCGATCACTCGACCGGACCCGGCCCCCACGGGCTCACGCGTATGCGGCTACAACAGGCCGTCCCACATCTGCTCCAGCAGCACCGACCACCAGCTCTCCGGCGAGCCGAGCGCCGCCGGGTCGAGCGAGACGAGCTGGGCCTGGAAGTCGACGGTCCAGCGGCCCGCCTGCTCCTGGTTCAGGCCGTACCGCAGCCGCCACATCCGGCCGAGCAGCGCCAGACAGCGGGCGAACTCCGGCAGGCCGGTGTTCACGAACTGCGGCGGTACGGGCGCCCCGCCCGGCCCCGCCTCGACCGGCACGGCGACGATGTTCGCCGTGCCGTACTGCACACAGATCGCCCGGCCGAAGTCGGTGCCCATCACCAGGTAGGAGCCCGCGTCCGGGGCGGGCAGCACCCCGCGCTCCTGCGCCAGCTCCGCCAGCGTCGGCACCGGACGGCCCGGCTGGGCCTGCGCCCAGAAGAACGGGCCCACGTCCACCGGCAGCCCGGCCACGACCAGCATGTGCGCCACGATCGGCGGCACACCCTGCCGGGACACCGCGGCCTGCTCGAAGTGGAACACACCCGGCCCGAACGCCGCCGCCAGTTCCTGCCCGATCCCCTCCGGCGGCACCGGCGGCACGGGCTGCACCGGGGGCAGCGGCGCCCGCACCGGCGCCGGCCGCGCCGGGCCGTCCGCCACCTGGTGCAACTCGCCCTGGTGCGCGATCAGTTGCTGCATGCCCTGCTGTCGGCTCACCTGGTCCGTGCCGTACGGCGCGATGCTGGTGATCCGCGCCTGCGGCCAGGTCTCCCGGATCATCCGCGCGCAGTAGGCGCCCGGCAGCTCGCAGGACTCCAGCTCCGTGTGCAGCTCCAGCACCTGGTCCGGCGGGACGTTCATGGCGCGCAGCTCATGGAAGATCTGCCACTCCGGGTGCGGCATGCCCGGCGCCGAGCGCCGGATCAGCTGCTGCTCGGAACCGTCCTGCGCGCGGTAGCGGAGCACGGCCTGATATCCCGGCCCGACCGTCGGCTGCGCCTGCTGCGGGTAGCCGTACGTGGGCGGCTGACCCGGTGCGGGCTGACCCGGTGCGGGATGGCCCGGTGCGGGATGGCCCGGTGCGGGATGGCCCGGTACGGGCTGGCCGGGCGGCGGGACCGCGCCGGGCGGCATCGGCTGCGGGGCGGCCGGGGGCATACCGGGAGCGCCCGGCATACCAGGTGCGCCCGGGGGCGCGGGCGGAGGCATGCCGGGGCCGCCCACCGGAGGCGCGGCCAGCACGGTCTCGGCGTGGTGCACCGGAGGCGGCTGCGAGGCGCCGGGAACGGGAGGCGCACCCGGGACACCCGGGGCGCCCGGAGGATTCGGCACACCGGGGGCACCCGGGGGATTCGGTGCGCCAGGGGCGCCCGGAGGCTGCGGGACGCCCGAGCGCTGCGGGGCGCCACCGCCCGTACCGCCGCCGGCCATCTGGCTCGGACCGGCGAGCATGGTGGCCGCGTGGTGCACGCTGCCGGGAGGGGTGTCGCCCGGGGCACCCGGCGGATTCGGCCCGCCGGGAGCACCGGGGCCGGTGCCGCCGGGCCCGTCCGGGCCGAGCGACGACACGAGCCGCGTCGGTACGTAACCGCCGGACGGCGTACCGGGCCCGGCGGGCGCAGGCGTGCTTCCCGGCCGCACGCCCGGG
>NZ_JBSGBN010000291.1:0-2201 GCF_053601275.1 Streptomyces sp. NPDC004752
GTCAACGTCTTCGTGATGGAGCCGACCATGAAGCAGGGTGTCCGATGTGACTTCGCTCGGCGCATCGACATTGGTGACCCCAGCGGTGAAGGTGTGCTGCCGGCCGTTGAGGCGGCGGCACTTCAGTGCGCCACCGTCGGTCACGAGCGCGGCGATGGGCTACCGCGGTGGAGCTTCGCACGAGAGCCTGAGGGTCGTGGGAGGGTGACTCGCAGCACACCAGGGTCTCGATGTCGGTGAGCAGAGCGTCGAGATCCGGTGCTGTCATCGCGGCTCGCCTCGCAGCGGTCGTCCGGGCAGCGCGTCGGCCTGCAGGACGCCGTCTGTGATGACGGGCACCCCTGCGACGTACAGATGATGGACACCGCGCGAGGGACGCGTGGGATCGACGTAGGTGGCTGTGTCGGTCACCGTCCACGGGTCCAGGACGACGAGGTCCGCATCCGCCCCAACGCCCAGGTGGCCCTTCGTACGAGCGGCCGGTGCTATGTCGTCGAGGATCCTCGCAGGCAGGAACGAGCAGCGCCGGAATGCCTCCGCCCAGGTCCAGGCGCCGCTTTCCCTCACCATCAGGCGCAGCGTCTTGGCGAAGGTCCCAGCGGTGCGCGGGTGCGTCGCCCCGCCGGGCGGCAGTGGCCACTGGCTGCTGTCGTGGCTGCCGTTCGGCCAGTAGATGGGCATCGCGTCGCTGGCCACGATGGCGTCGGGGAAGGCGAGCGCCTGTCGCATCAGCGCCAGGTCGCGAGGCTTGTCCTCGTCGAGGAATTCCAGCAGACAGGGCGCACCCGGGTCGTTGGCGCGCAGTTGCTGCAGACGAACTTCGTCGGCGATCCGCTCGCCGGTTTCGACCATGATGACGCTGCTGGGGCCCAGGCCTTTGAGCCGCAGCCGCTCCGGCGCGATGAACGCCGCGCCGACGGCCGTGCTGCCTGCACCGTACGGATAGGCCTCTACCGTCACGCGTGAACCCGCACGTTGCGATTCCGCGAGCGTGCCGAGAACCCGGTCGACATGGCGGCCGGACGTGCTGTTGACGTGGCAATGGTGCATGGCGGCACCGGTCTCCGCCGCCGCGATGCCGATTTCGCTGGACCCGTCCACATGGGTGGCCGGATCCACCTCGACCAGTTCCCGTACGTGCGTGAATGTCGGTGCGCCGGCCTCGGCTGCCAGGCGCGCGACGGCCAAGAACTCCGCGGGCTCGGTAGCCGGTGCGTAGCCCATCAGGACGCCGATCCCAATCGCCCCGGCCGTGAGTTCGCCCTCCAACATGGCAAGCCAGGCCGCCAGTTCACGGGGTGAGGAGGAGCTCTGCCAGCGTGGGTTGCCCAGCACGGCGAGGCACGACTCGAACCGGGCGTCGGGAGCGATGCCAGCGAGCACCTGGGCTCGCGCACCACTCCAGGACGCGGAGAAGCCGAAGTGCAGGGGGCGCCCAGCCGCGGCGGCCTCGGCGTAGGCGCGCTCGATGGGCATCAGCCCGGCTTCCAGATCGAGTGCGGTGGTCACGCCGTCCATTGCCTGCAACCGGTGCCCAGCGATTGAGTGCACGTGACTGTGCAGATCAACAAAGCCTGGGCCGATGATGAGACCCGTGACGTCGATGACTGTGGTGCCTGGCGGCGTGTCGAGCCCCGGACCGACGGCAGCGATCTTTCCGTCGGCCACGAGCACGTCGGCAGCCCCGTCGAACCCCTCGGCCGGATCGATGACGCGGCCGCCCCGCAACAGTATCTGCATGGTCGACTCCTTGTGAACGCCTGCATGTCCCTGAGACCCTAGGAGCCAATCAGGCACCGCGGGTTCATGTGGTCCGACGAATCAGAGCTCCTTTGTCTGTCTCCACGCACGAAACTGAGTGGCCAGGTGCGGTGACCTGGCCGCCCTCCCGTGCCACCGAGGGCTCGAGGTCACGTGGCAAGCCCGACTTGGCGAATCCGGGGTAGGACTTCGCCGCGCAGTTCGACTACGTCGGCCCCGTCAATGTCATTCACGGGGACGAGGTGTAAATCTTCCCGATCTTTCACCTGCCGCCCATATTGGGCCGCCGCCTGGGTCGACAAGGAACCCGTAGAGCGAGTCGCCCTCGACCCGACGGTCCGGCGGTGACGTACGACGAGTGCCGCGCGGCCACCCGCATTGCACGAAAGAAGGACAGCAGCGACTCGTACGCCTGGATGCTCGCCCTCGGTCGGCCGCCA
>NZ_JBSGBN010000292.1:0-2193 GCF_053601275.1 Streptomyces sp. NPDC004752
CGCGCGCCATGAGGCGTTGTTCGATTGTGTGGAGGTGAAAGACCTACACCCTGGCCCTGTCGCAGCAGGGTCGTGAAGCTGAGGACAGCCTGATCCGGGAGGTGCCGGGGAGGGTGGGAGCAGTCCTGACAAAGCCGGGACGTGCCAGTACTGCCAGATGGTGCGGGTTCGGCGAGCGAGATGGAGAGGTGTACGAGAGGAACCGGCGTTTTACGTCTCTCAACTATTCACCGGCTCGAACCTGGCGGATACGGGCCGGAGGCGATGTGTAACCAACCGGCCTGCTGAGCAGGTGGTTTGGGGAACTCCTGGGCGGGTTTGAGCTTGCTCGCCGGGAGGCCGTGCCGAAGGTCTGCGGCGTAGGCATGGCGATATCGCAGGGACATAGTCGGGCGCCTACTCCATCAAACGATCGGCAATGAACATGGGAACCGCCTGGTGACAGCTCCAGGTCCCGCGCGGCCAGCGCGGAGGCCGGGATGGGCCCACCGTCGGCCGACAGCGCCGGGCGGGGCGGAGCCGCCGTAGTACTCCGAGCCGGGGAGAGCCCGTGCACATGGGGAAGGGCGGCAGCGGAATCGAGAAGGGAAGGAGGCTGCAATGCCGAAAGAAGCACTGCTGAACAGCGGTGCCCCAGAGGCCCCGACGGGGTCTCACCAGCGGGTATCGGGGATGCAGGCCAAACTTCACTGTTGGGCGGCGGCCGACTCCGGCCGCAGGTTCGACGATCTGTTCAACCTCGTGCACGACCCGGCGACGCTACTCGTGGCGTTCGAACGGGTCGCGGGGAACAAGGGCGCCAAAACCCGCGGAGTTGACGGCCTGACGGCCGTCAACGTGGAAGAGGAGATTGGTACTCCCGGGTTCCTTGAGGACCTTCGCCGCGCACTCAAGACGGGTGAATTCCGCCCGCTGCCGGTACGTGAGCGGAAGATCCCCAAGCCGGGCGGCTCGGGGAAGGTCAGGAGCCTAGGCATCCCGACCATCACCGACCGCGTGGTCCAGGCCGCGCTGAAACTGGTGCTGGAACCGATCTTTGAGGCCGGGTTCTTGCCGGTCTCCTACGGCTTCAGGCCGAAGCGGAGAGCCCACGACGCGATCGCCGAGATCCAGCTGTTTGGCACCCAGGGGTACCGCTGGGTGCTGGACGCCGACATCGAGGCGTGCTTCGACTCGTTCGATCACACGGCCCTGATGGACCGGGTGCGTAAACGGGTCAAGGACAAGCGCGTGTTGGCGCTGGTGAAGGCCTTCCTCAAGGCCGGCGTCCTCACCGAGGGCGGCACACGCGAGGAGACATATACCGGCACTCCTCAAGGCGGCATCCTCTCGCCCTTGCTGGCCAACATTGGCCTGACCGCGCTCGATGAGCACGTGCACGGGTCGTGGCTGCAAGGCGGGGAGCTGTCCACCAAGGACAAGCGGTCCTACCGTCGTAGGAAGGGCCTGCCGTGTTGGCGGATCGTCCGCTTCGCGGACGATTTCGTCGTCATGGTCAACGGCCGCAAGAGCGACGTGGAGAACCTGCGCGAGGACATCGCCGAAGTGATCAGACCACTCGGGCTGAGGCTGTCACCAGCCAAGACTCGTGTGGTTCACATGGCGGACGGCTTTGACTTCCTGGGGTTCCACATCCAGTGGCGCCGCAAGCGGGGAACGAATACATGGCACGTCTACACCTTCATCGCGGACCGGCCCGTCCGGCAGCTGAAGGAGCGTATCCGGGCCCTGACGAACAGAACGTCGCAGCAGAGGCCAGCCTTCGTCATGACCAGACTCAACCAGATCATGCGCGGGTGGGCGAACTACTTCAAGCACGCGGTGTGCAAACACACTATGCGGGCCCTGGAGCACTTCGTATGGCACAGGGTCATCAAATGGTGGCGCACACTGCACCGCTGGAGCGGGACGGAGGTCCGCCGCTGGCTGCTCAACCCGGCAACGGGAAGATGGAACAGGCCAGTCGTGGAGGGGATCGAGCTGTTCAACCTCGCAGCAGTCCCCATCACCCGGTACCGATACCGGGGAGTCGCCAAAATCCCAAGCCCTTGGCCCCTGCACAACCACGTCTGACAGCAGAGACCGTGGAGCGCCCGGTGCGGTGAGAGCCGCACGCCGGGTGCGGCGAGCGGCCTGGGGAAACGGGTCGGCGGCAACGCCGAAACCGCGCCCCAGGCCGACTCAACACCAGTA
>NZ_JBSGBN010000293.1:0-1925 GCF_053601275.1 Streptomyces sp. NPDC004752
GCGCGATCACCCGCCGTTCCAACACCGCCTCCGCGTCCGCGAGTTCAGCAGCGATCCGCTCCATCACGACGCGAAGCTCCTCCGCCCGCACCCGGGCAGCCGCCTCCCGCTCCTCCAGCAACCCCATCACCGACGGCATCGGTCATCTCCACATCACTGAGAACGGACTGATCGCCCGAACTCTCCCGCAGCGACACCGAAACCACGCCCGAACAGCGGAAACTCAACGCTCGCATCCGGAAAGACAACAGCTTCTTACCTGGCTTCAGGCTCACGACCTCGCCTTGGAGACGTGCCGACAGGCCAACCTCGACCAGTGGCTAACCGACGACTCCGCGACCTACCGCCACACAGCCGGGCACTTCGTCCGCTGGACTCGCGCCAACAAGCTAACCACCGTCCACGTCCCCGCTGTCCGCTGGCACGGCCCCACCCAGCCACTCGATGACGAGCACCGGTGGAACGTCGCACGCCGACTCCTGCACGACGACACCCTCAAACCCGAAGACCGCCTCGCAGGACTGCTTCTCCTCCTCTACGCACAAGGGCCATCGGCGATCCACCGACTGACCATCGAGGACGTCGAGGTCGGCGCCCAAGAGGTACGTCTCCACCTCGGTAATGCACCCGTTCAGCTGCCCGAGCCCGTCGCCCAGCTGGCCCGCACCGTCGCCGCGAACCGCAAGGGGCACGCGACCATCGGCGCCCTGGCTCCGTCTACATGGCTCTTCCCCGGCGGCCAGCCCGGACGCCCGATCAGCACCACACAGTTGACGCAGCAGCTGAACAATCTCGGTATCCGCCCCAACCAGGCCCGCAGCACCGCTCTCTTCCAGCTCGCCGCCGAGATCCCCGCCGCGATCCTCGCCCGCACCCTGGGCATCCACACCGACGTTGCCGTCGCCTGGCAACGCCTCTCCGCAGGCGACTGGGCCAACTACGCCGCCGAAGTGAGCTCGCGGGCAACCACCATCAAGGAGTCCTCATCATGATTTCGCGCCCCTACGACGCGGTTCTCTGCGACATCGACGGTGTCCTTCGGCACTGGCCGAGCGCCGACGGCCTCGAACGCAGCCACGGACTTCCCGCAGGCGCGCTCGCGGCCGCAGCCTTCGCGCCTTCCCGCCTGCACCCCGCGATCACCGGAGAAATCACCGACGAGCAGTGGCGCTCCGCAGTGGCCGAGGACCTCGCTGAAATCTGCGGATCGAGCGACCGCGCCCACGCCGCAGTCACCGCCTGGTCCGATCTGATGCCCCGTGTCGACCATGAGGTCGTGTCCCTCCTCACCCAGGCCCGCGCGGTCGCAACCGTCGCCCTGGTCTCCAACGCGACCACCCGGCTGGAGAGAGACCTCGCCCGACAAGGGCTCGACGATCTCGCCGACACCGTGGTGAACACCGCCCGCATCGGCCTCATCAAGCCCGATCCTCGCGTCTACCAGCTGGCCGCCGAGCGGGTCGGAGCCCCGGTCCACCGCTGTCTGTTCATCGACGACACCGCCGCCAACGTCACAGCAGCCCGCGACGTGGGGATGACCGCCCTCCACTACCGACAGATCGAAGATCTCCGCGCAACCCTGGCAGCCCTCGTCAACGCGGCACCAGACGCGCGGCACAGGTGACCCGCAGGAGGCATTCGGACAGTTCCAATACCCGACGTCACCATTAGTCGGCGAGAAACGCCGCCGCGAAGCGGTCGACCGGGTCACCGCCATGCAGTTCGACCGGCACGGCACACGCGTCTGGCGCCAGGCCAAAACCCTGCTCGACTCCGAACACGCCCGCCGCGCCATCGGTTCCGTCCAAGTCCCCTACGGCACCTGCACTGAGAAGCTGTTGTCTTTCCGATCTTGAGAGATGCGCGTCGAACGGGAGTCCCGATCGGGTGGTCGCGGGGCGCTGGGCGCATACGAACAGGGCCTC
>NZ_JBSGBN010000294.1:0-1849 GCF_053601275.1 Streptomyces sp. NPDC004752
AAGCTGAGTGAACCAGGGGTTGGCCGCGATTCTCTCATCGGGCGGCTGCCCGTCACATGAGGTGGCCGAGAGATCGATTTCTTTTCCAGGAAATGGGACAGCCCTAGCTAATGCCCAACATAAGATTAAATTGTTAGAGAAAGAAAATCGTTATCTTCAGGAGGAACTTGAACTTCTAAAAAAGTTCCGGGTCTTCTTGAAGCGAAGCAAGTAAAACGTTTTGAATTTCTCTTGAAACATCATGGGAAGATAAAAATTAAACATGCAGTAAAAGTTCTTAAGGTTTCTCGCTCAGGTTTCTATGAATACATGCATCGTCGTCCTTCAAAACAACAAGTGGAGAGAGAAATTCTCTCAGAGAAGATAAAAGCTGTCTTTCATGAGCATAAGGGACGCTATGGTGCGGTTAGAATTACCAAGGTACTTCATAATACTGGTATTATGACCAACACGAAACGTGTTGGGAAACTGATGCACTTGATGGGACTTTATGCCAAGGGAAGCCGTTATAAATATAAACATTACAACAGAAAAGGAGCTTCGCTTTCAAGACCCAATTTAATTAATCAGATCTTTAAAGCAACAGCTCCTAATAAAGTATGGCTGGGAGACATGACCTATATCCCTACCAAAGAAGGCACCTTATACTTAGCCGTGAATATCGACGTTTTTTCACGTAAGATTGTAGGCTGGTCAATGTCTTCACGGATGCAAGATAAACTGGTGAGGGATTGCTTCTTACAAGCTTGTGGGAAAGAACATCCTCAGCCTGGCTTGATTGTCCATACTGATCAAGGGAGTCAATATACAAGCTCTCGTTATCAATCTACTCTTCGTCAAGTCGGTGCTCAATCTAGCATGAGTCGTAAAGGAAATCCCTATGACAATGCAATGATGGAGTCTTTTTATAAGACGCTAAAGAGGGAGCTTATTAATGATGCTCATTTTGAGACAAGAGCTGAGGCTACTCAAGAAATATTTAAATACATTGAGACCTATTACAATACAAAAAGGATGCATTCAGGTCTTGATTACAAGTCTCCAAAAGACTTTGAAAAATATAATTCTTAAATTCTCTTAACTCCGTGTCTAGTTTTTCGTTGACTTTCCAGAAAAGTCTATATTTTGGGGGTCACTACATTCTTCGGTTCTTTTTATATATTCCTCGAATGGTCTCCATGCCCTTAATCGTGGAAGAGGCTGTACGGAGACTTTGATAAAATTTATTCCGTCGTTTAATAGGTCGATGATCTTGTTCTATTAAATTGTTAAGATACTTCACAGTTCGGTGCTCTGTCTTAGTATATAAACCCACACTCTGTAACTTTCTAAAGGCGGAGCCAAGAGAAGGTGCTTTATCGGTCACAATTGCTTTCGGCTCACCAAACTGTTTATGGAGTCGTTTTAAGAAAGCATAGGCTGCTTGCGTATCCCGTTTCTTTCGTAACCAGATATCTAAGGTTAAGCCGTCCGCATCAATTGCACGATAAAGATAATGCCAACGTCCCTTAATTTTGATATAGGTTTCGTCCATTTTCCATGAATAGAAGGATTGTCTATTTTTCTTCTTCCAAAGATAATAGAGGACTTTGCTGTACTCTTGCACCCAACGATAAATCGTAGTATGACAAACATTTATTCCACGATCATATAACAATTCCTGAACTTCACGATAGCTTAGATTGTAACGCAGGTAGTAACCAACAGCGACAATAATGACGTCTTTTTTGAATTGTTTGCCTTTAAAATGATTCATTACTCTGTCCTCTCTGTCTTTTTTCTCAATTTTACACTAAAATAGATTTTTTGGAAAACTTTGCAACAGAACCCCTAAAACCATGGATGAACG
>NZ_JBSGBN010000295.1:0-1838 GCF_053601275.1 Streptomyces sp. NPDC004752
CTGTAGTCGACGTGGTGAACGGACCGGAGGGCCTGGACTGGAACTGGGATGCCGTCGACTGGCGGCATGCCGAGGAACAGGTAAGGCGTCTAAGGCAGCGGATATTCAAGGCGACACAGGAAGGCGACCTGAAGAGGGTTCGCAACCTGCAGAAGCTGATTCTCCGCAGCTTCGCCAACACGCTGGTAAGCGTTCGGCGGGTTACGGAGATCAACGCTGGCCGCAAGACGGCGGGAATCGACGGGAGGGTGGTACTGACCTCTCCAGGGAAGACGGAACTGGTGCGCTGGATGCATCAGAACCAAAATCCATCGAAAGCCCGTCCAGTCAAGCGGGTGTATATCGCGAAGAGCGATGGACGGCGGCGCCCACTAGGTATCCCCGTGATCACCGATCGGGTTCGACAAGCCCAGGCGGTGAATGCGCTGGAACCCGAGTGGGAAGCGAGGTTCGAGCAGAGGTCCTATGGATTTCGGCCGGGCCGCGGATGCCATGACGCGATCGAATCCATATTCAACACAGCCTGCGGAAAGAACACCAAAAGGCTGTGGGTTCTCGACGCTGACTTGGAAGCCGCCTTCGACCGGATCAGCCACGACCACCTCCTACGCCAAATCGGCACGTTCCCCGCAAGGGGCATGGTCGAACGCTGGCTGAAGGCGGGTGTGGTTGAGAAAGGTTGGTTCACCGAGACCCTGGAAGGAACCCCCCAGGGCGGAGTGATCAGTCCGCTGCTAATGAACATCGCTCTTCACGGGATGGAAAGCGCGGCTGGGGCGCGTTACCGCACCAATAGCAGAGACTACGTCGAAGCGGTGCGGGGTACGCCGGTGCTTATTCGGTACGCCGACGATCTTATTGCACTTTGTCACAGCCGTGACGAAGCCGAGAAGGTCAAATCGGAGCTAAGTGAATGGCTAACTCCCAGAGGGCTTTCCTTCAATGAGGGTAAGACTCGGATCGCGCACCTCTCGCAGGGGTTCGATTTTCTGGGATTCAACATCCGCCGCTATCGCAGCGGAAAGCTAATCATTAAACCCAGTCGTGCCGCCGTAAAGCGGATCCGGAAGCGGCTCGCTGACGAGATGCGTATCCTTCGGGGCGCAAACTCGGCGGCGGTTACGGCTCAGCTTAACCCGATCATCAAGGGATGGGCCTGCTACTACCGGACCGTGGTATCCAGCCGCATGTTCAACGCGCTGGACGCCTACGTGTGGAAGCTCACCTATAGGTGGGCTCTGCGCAGTCACCGGAATAAACCCAAACGCTGGGTCGTGGACCGGTACTACGGCGCGTGGAATAAATCCAGGAGAGATCGGTGGGTCTTTGGTGACCGTGAAAGCGGCGCTTACCTCATCAAGTTCTCCTGGATTCCGATTGTCCGTCACCAGGCAGTCAAAGGCGTAGCGTCTCCGGACGATCCCGGGCTCGCCGACTACTGGGCCAACCGGCGACGCAAAAGGAAGCCCCCACCGCTGGACGCGCCGACCCTGCGGCTACTTAAAGCGCAGAGAGGGCGATGTCCGGAGTGTGGGGGTCACCTGCTGTATGCCGATCAGGAACCGCAGACCCCAGAGGAATGGGAGAAGTGGTTTACCGCCACCCGCAAAGCTCTGCGAAAGCAAGCTGTGATTCTACGGGAACGCGGTAAGGATAATCGGCCACGGATTCATCTCCTGCACGCCTACTGTCATCGGCGATCAGCCGAGGAAGTAGCCGAGCATGCTCCTGTAATACCTGTTAGCCCGTGAGGCTTGCCCGAGCCGTGTGCGGCGATAAGTCGCATGCACGGTTCCGAGGGGGCGGCGGCGCAGCAATGCGCCGTCGCTACCCGACCG
>NZ_JBSGBN010000296.1:0-1783 GCF_053601275.1 Streptomyces sp. NPDC004752
TTAGGGGTCTTTGGCCAGGTGGCCCGGCGCTGGTCGAGCCAGGCCAGCAGGGTCTGGTGGGTCAGTTCGCCGAGCCGTTGGCCGTGTCCGGCGATGGTGATCCGGCGGTTGGGCAGGTCGAGGTCGTCCAAGGTGAGGCGGCGGATGGCCGTAGCGCGGGCGGCGTGGACGGCAGCCAGGGCGACGATCAGCCGTTGCGCCGGGGTGACGGCGACCCGCTGGACGGCGAGGACCTCGGCGTTGGGCATCGGCAGCAAGTTGCGCTGGATGTCTTCGGTTTTCAGACGGGCGGTGGGGTTGGCGAAGATCAGGCCGCGCTTCTTGGCGAAGCGGAACAGTGAGCGCAGTGCGGCGATGGCGTTGCGCCGCTGCCATCCGCGCAGGGGTGACAGCGCGGCCGTGACGTCGGTGACGGTGACCTCGCGCAGGTGCCCACGGGTCGTCGCCCAGTTCTCCAGCAGGGGGCGGACGCCGCCGAAGTAGACGTAGACGCAGGTGTGGGACCGGGGCTTGGCACGGCTGTCGCCGTCGAGCAGGGCCAGCAGCCAGGCGCGGACGTCGCTGGCGAAGCCGGCGGGCAGCTCGGCGGTGCGGTTCTCGATCCAGGAACGGACCGCCAACACGCTGTCGTCTTCCAACAGCTCCAGGTCGATGAGGACCTCGGCCACCCGAAGGCTGGAAGCGTGTCGCGGTATTCGCGCACGGACTTCGGTGAGCTTCACGGGCTTGCCGGGCGGGCATTCGCCCAGCACCACCGTCAGGCCGTCCATAGCGCACCGCACGAGTGACGGCGACCATCCATTGGCCTCGCCAAGCTGCCTGGCGTGGGCTGCGGCCGACCGCAGCACAGGGTTGTCCGAGGTGAGGGCGGGGTGCTGCCAGCGCGGCGGGGGTGGGACGCCCGCCTTGCGCCGGTAGTAGGAGCCCAGGCCCCGGCACTTGTTGTCACAGTACGCCCGGTCGCGCCGAGACCCTTCGGGCAGCGGCTTGCCACAGTGCACGCAGGTCATCGCGGTGGCAGAGACCTGCCGGTGCGAGGACGCGGGGCGATGGCGCCGGGCTGGCCCACCACGGTGGCTTGCGAGTCCGCCGCTGGCTCCGGGGCCGGCACTCGCTCCGGCTCGGGCAGCAGCAGTTCCTCGACGCCGCAGCCGAGCACGGCGCAGATGACGTCCAGCTCGTCGAGCTTGACGGTGTTCGGCTGGCCGGACCACAGGCCCGACATCTTCCCCGCGCTGATCACCACGCCGCGTGCGGCGAGCATCCGCTGGAGTTCGCTGGCCTTCCAGATGCCGCGGTTGGCGGCCGCCAGACGAAGGTTCCACTTCACTGGGCCAGTCCTTTCCATCGGTCGGTGGCGCGCTGCTGTCCGGCGACCCAGGCGTCTTCGACATGGGTGCCGTGGACGTGGATATACCGGGCCGTAGTACCGGTCCAGGTATGTCCGAGTAGCTCCTGGATCGCGAACAAGGTCATGCCAGCGAGATAGAGCTGGGAGGCGCAGAAGTGCCGCAGCACGTGCGGGGTGAGCTTCCCGGCCCAGGTGGGCAGGTGCTGGGCGGCGGCGTCGGCCAGCGACCGGCGGAAGACGTCGGCGGTCGCCCGCGAGCAGGAGCCGTCCCGGTTCTTGCGCTCAGAGGGGAACAGCGGGGCACCGGGCCGGGTGTGGTCGGCGTCGAAGCGGCCCCACACGTCCTCGATGAACCACCGCAGGTTGCGGTCGACGCCGTTGATCAGCGGCACCAGCCGCGGCTTCGGCCCACGCCTCCGGGAGCCCTTGCCG
>NZ_JBSGBN010000297.1:0-1772 GCF_053601275.1 Streptomyces sp. NPDC004752
CCGTGGCCGCGGCAACCTCCTCCTGGGCCTGGCTCAGCACCTCCATCCACGACTCCAGCTCCTCCCGCGCCCGCGCCTCACGCTGTTCGAGCAGATTGATCACCGACGGCATCGCGCCCTCCAGGCCCGACAACAACCGTCCGCTGCCTGCCCCTACCCCTTCGCGATCATGCCCCGAACAGCAAGAAACCCCTGCTCATCGGGCAGGAGTTCCGTTTGCCACAACGCTCTGAGTCGCTCCCTCCCCTCCCTGGGCAGCGGCGGCATCCGCGGGGCGGGACGAGACGGTCCCCGGGGTTGAGACCTGTAAAGCTCCTCCTCCTGGCTGATCGGTGCTTTGACCAGGGGTGATCGGGCGTCGGAGCCGTGGTGTCGGCGGCATATCGGGGGCTGTCGGTCCGATGTCGGCCTGATGTCGGCGGGGTCTGACACCTTTCGAGAGGTCTTGCCGCGGGCGCCCATCTGACTACGGGTTTCCGTTGTCCTCTCTTCACCCGAGCTCAAGGAGCGCACATGACGATCACTGTCCGACCGGGAAGCACCGTGATGTTCACCGGCGATTCGATCACCGACTGCCAACGGCTGGCGAGCGAAGACGGCCTCGGGTTCGGCTACCCGCTGCGCGTCGCGGGTGAGTGGGGACTCCGGCACCCGGACCGTCCCGTGACCTGGCTGAACACCGGAATTGGCGGCCACAAGGTGATGGACCTCGAAGCCCGCTGGCAGACAGACGTACTCGACGCACACCCGGACGTGGTGTCGATCCTCGTCGGGGTCAACGACATGGGCTGGCACACGCTGGACCCGAAGGGGTATGTGATTCCCGCGGAGGAGTTCGAAGCGGGTTATGACCGGCTGCTCGCTCCCCTCGCCGAGGCGGGTACGAAGCTGATCCTCATCGAACCGTTCCTCCTGCCGATCCGCGGCGTCGTCGAGGCCGGGGCCGGATACGCACTCATTGGAGAGGAAGAGCGAAAGCGATGGCGCACCGACCTGGACCCGAAGATCCAGGCCGTGCGCAAGCTCGCCCGCAAGTACGGTGCGCATCTGCTCGACGCCGACGACATGTTCGCCGAACTCGCTGTGACGACCGGGCCGGAGTATTGGGCCGCGGACGGCGTACACCCGACGCCGGCCGGTCACGCCGCACTCGCGGCGGCCTGGCTGCGCCTGGTCGCGTGACCGGGCCTCGCGATCGCCCGCGACCTGCAGACGGCCTTGCCCGAGGCGATCGCCGAGCCCCTCACCCGGACCAAGGCCGTCCGGCAGCGGGCCGTACTCGAACTCCGGGAGACCCTGGCCCTCACCAGGGTCGCGGCACTCCTGGACCTGTCCGTTGCCGCGTCGACCAGTTCGCCAAGGGCAAGTAACCGGGCACTGCTGGGCTGATCATGGACGCGTCGGCGTCCACTGGGCCGTCGGGAACGTCCGAGATCAGCGCAAGGTGGTGGGGGCCAGCCGGATCGTCTGTGGCTGTTGCATCCGGAGGCGTATGGGCTTGGGCTTGCCGGCCGCTTCCACTACGCCGCCTTCGCCTTCCTCCTTGGCGTCACCCTCGGGATCCTCATCCGCCGCACTGTCACCGCCATGGCCATCACCCTCGCGGCCTTCGCCGCACTCCAGATCGCCATGCCCCTGTACCCGGCCTCGCCGTGGCCGTGGCCGCCTTCTACGCCTGGTGGATCCGCGGTCTGACCAGCGTCTCGCCGAAAGAGGTCATTCCTTGGAGTGACACCGGCGCCGGATGCCGTCGTCCGGGGGAGTGACGGCGG
>NZ_JBSGBN010000298.1:0-1671 GCF_053601275.1 Streptomyces sp. NPDC004752
AGAAGCTGTTGTCTTTCCGATCTTGAGAGATGCGCGTCGAACGGGAGTCCCGATCGGGTGGTCGCGGGGCGCTGGGCGCATACGAACAGGGCCTCCTGAACAGCTCGTTGGTGTCGAATCACCGAGCAACAGCAGGAGGCCCTGGTGCAGCAGTCTTGCGTGCCGATGGCCGGGCAGTCCAGCGCGGTCACCTGGGAGTGTGACTGCCTGGCTCACCGGTTCGGAAACGCCGCCGACAACGGGACGCGGCAGCCTCGCTACCCGACGGACATGACGGACGCGGAGTGGGCCCGGGTCCTGCCGCTGCTGCCGGTGCCGGGCTGGATGCGCGGCCGGGGCGGCCGGCCGGAGGCGTACTGCCACCGTGCCATGCTCGATGCGATCCGGTATCTCGTGGACAACGGGATCAAGTGGCGGGCGATGCCCGCCGACTTCCCGCCGTGGGACCGCATTTACGCATTCTTCCGCCGCTGGCGCGACAACTCCCTGGTCAAGGAGTTCCACGACCGGTTGCGCGGACAGGTCCGCGAGGAGCTGGGGCGCGACGCGCAGCCGACGGCCGCGGTGATCGACTCGCAGTCCGTCAAGGCGGACGCCGTCGTCGGAAGGGACAGCCGCGGCTTCGACGGCGGCAAGCTGGTCAACGGCCGCAAGCGGCACGTCGTGGTCGACACCCTCGGCCTGCTTCTGGGCGTGATGGTCACCGCCGCGGACACCGGCGACCGCGCCGCCGCCCAGGTGCTGCTCGGACAGGTCGCCGACGTGCACCACCGGCTGGAACTGGTCTGGGCCGACGGCGGCTACACCGGCAGCCTCGTCGAGTACTGCCTGGCCACGTTCGCGCTGGTCCTGGCGATCGTGAAACGCAGCGACGACCTGCGCGGCTTCGTGGTGCTGCCCAAGCGGTGGATCGTCGAGCGCCTCTTCGCCCATCTGATGCGAAGCCGCCGCCTGGTGCGCGACTTCGAGCGGCGGACCACCAGCGCGGAGGCGATGGTCTACTGGTCGATGACCTTGCTCATGACCCGTCGCCTGGCCCGCTCACGCCTGCCGCGAGAGTGAACCGGCCCGGCTGCCGCTCGGCCAGCCAGCCGCGGGCCACCAGGCGTTTCGCTTTCGACCGCAGCGCCTCCACCCGCGCCGGCACCACATCCATACCGAACACGGAAACCATCTCCTGACAGGTCAACGGCCCTTGATGGAGCCGGGCCCGGTCCGCGAGCGCCATCAGAATTCGCTGGTAGTCCACCGACAGCACCGACCAGGCCAGCCCCTGGCGCCACATCGGCACCTGCGACTTCGGCTTCGCCGCGTCCCGGAGTGCCGACTGCACCTGCGCATCCCGCGGATCCGCGGTGACCTCCGCCTCGGCGGTGGCACCGTCGTCCGGAGCCAGTACCGAATCGACCCGCCTGCGAGCGATCGTCCACTCCTGCCATTCCAGCTCGGCCGCAGCAAGCTCGGCCTGGATGCGGTCGGCCTCCTCCCGCAGCCCGTCGACTCGACGCCGAGCGGCGAGCTCGTGCTGTTCCAGCAGTCCAACAACCGACGGCATCCGCGACCTCCCGGGAAACGACGACCCGACACGCCACCACTCCCACGGAACCGCCATTCCTATCCCCGACCAGCGGAAACGTGTCGATCACGTCCGGAAAGACAACACCTTCTAAG
>NZ_JBSGBN010000299.1:0-1642 GCF_053601275.1 Streptomyces sp. NPDC004752
GAGGGGCCGAGCAGGACGACGAACGTGCCCGGCTCGACGGCCAGTTCCACCCCGTCGAGCGCGCGCTTACCGCCCGGGTAGACCTTTGTGATCTCCTCGACGCCGACCGACCGGCCGGAGGACACCTGCCCGGCGTGCTCGCCGCGCACCGTGGTCGTGGTCGTGGTCATGGACACCGCTTCACCTTGTGACGAGACCGGAGATGGACTGGGCCGCTTCATCCAGCGCCTGCTGCACCGGCTTCGTGCCGCGGAGCGCCGCGACCACCGCGTTCTGGAGCTGGTCCTGCGCCTCGGTGGCGTGTGCGCCGGGGAACTGGTACCAGGGCACCAGCGTCTTGATCTCGGCGACACCGGCGGCGCGCAGCGGTTGCTCGCGCACCAGGTTGCCCAGGTACCGGGGATCGGTGAGCGCGTGCTGGTTGACCGAGGTGTAACCGGTCGACTTCACCAGCTGTGTCTGCCCGGTCGGCCCGATCAGCTCCTGGATCACCCGCCACGCCGAGCGCCGTACGTTCTCGTCCTTGGCGAAGAGCACCGCGGAGCCACCGCCGGGCGGCGTGCGGCGGTGGCCGCCGTCGGGCACCGGAAGGACATCCGTGCGGATGGGGAACGACGCCCCGTCGGCGATGGTGCTGCTCTGCGACGAGGTCTGCAGCATCATGCCGATGTCACCGCGGAGGAAGGCCGTGGTCAGGTCGGCCGACTGGATGACGGTACTGGTGCCGTCCTGGACGAGATCCCGCCAGTACTGCAGCAGTTGCACCATGGGCTTCTGGTTGACCGTGACCTGCTTCTCGGCCGGGTCCATCATCGACCCGCCCGCGCTGTAGAGCATGTTCTGCAGCGGCCAGTTCGAGTCGGAATCGTAGGGCCAGGCGACTCCGTACCGGGCGGCCCTGCTGCTGACGATCTTGGTTGCGTATGTCTTCAGCTCGCTGAACGTGGCCGGTGGCCGGTCCGGGTCGAGTCCGGCTTTGCGGAGCACGTCTACGTTCAGGTAGAGCACGAGCATGCTGGCGGAGTACGGCACTCCCATCGTCCGGCCGCCGAGCCTGCCGACCTTCAGCAGGGCCGGCGAGTACTGCGAGGCGTCGAACTTCGCCTGCGCCATGAGATCGTCCAGTGGCTGTGCGAGCTTGCTGTCGGCGTAGGTACGCACCGAGTTGGTGCCCACGAGAGCGACGTCGGGGCGGTGGCCGGAGGTGAGATCCGCCTGCAGACGGGTGTCGACATCGTGCCACTTGGGCCCGCCCGCCTTCTCGAACTTCACTGTGATGCCGGTCCGTTTGGTGAACTCGGGCCCCAGGGTGCGCTGGACGTTGCCCGCGATCTTGGGCTCGGTCGGCAACAGCAGGTTGACCGTCTTGGCGTCGATGTTGCCAGTACTGCTACTGCTGCCGCAGGCGGTGGCCGTGCCCGCGGCCGCGACGGCGAGGGCCCCCATCAGGGCACTGCGCCGGGTGATCGTGACGTTCATCGGGATTCCGTTTCGACTGGGGGTGATGGCGGGCTCATTCGCCGCCGTTGGTGAGGGCGATGCCCCGTACCAGCTGGCGCTGGACGAGGAGGAAGAAGAGCAGGAGCGGCAGCGTGGCCAGGGTGGCCGCGGCCATCTGGGTGCCGTAGCTGCTGAGGCTGTC
>NZ_JBSGBN010000300.1:0-1636 GCF_053601275.1 Streptomyces sp. NPDC004752
GACAGCCTCAGCAGCTACGGCACCCAGATGGCCGCGGCCACCCTGGCCACGCTGCCGCTCCTGCTCTTCTTCCTCCTCGTCCAGCGCCAGCTGGTGCGCGGTATCGCCCTCACCAACGGCGGCGAATGAGCCCGCCATCACCCCCAGTCGAAACGGAATCCCGATGAACGTCTCCCTCACGCGAAGGCATGCCTTGATGGGCGCCCTCGCCATCGCCGCCGCGGGCACGGCCAGCGCCTGCGGCAGCAGTAGCAGTACCGGCAACACCGACGCCAAGACGATCAACCTGCTCACCTCTTCCGATCCCAGGGTTGTGGGCAGCGTCCAGGCCACCCTGGGGCCGAAGTTCACGCGCCGGACCGGCATCACGGTGAAGCACGAGCAGGCCGGCGGTCCGCGGTGGACCGACGTCGACACCCGTCTACAGGCCGATCTCACCTCCGGCCACCGCCCGGACATCGCGCTCGTGGGCATCAACTCGGTGCGCACCTACGCCGACAGCAACCTCGCGCAGCCACTGGACGACCTCATGGCGCAGGCGAAGTTCGACACCTCGCAGTACTCGCCGGCCTTGCTGGGCGTGGACAAGCTCAAGGGCCGGACGATGGGCCTGCCCTACTACCTCAACACGCTGGTGCTCTACCTGAACCTGGACGTGCTGCGCAAAGCCGGGCTCGATCCGGACCGGCCACCGGCCACGTTCAGCGAGCTGAAGACATACGCGACCAAGATCGTCAGCAGCAAGGCGGCCCGGTACGGAGTCGCCTGGCCCTACGACACCGACTCGAACTGGGCGCTGCAGACGATGCTCGCCTCGGCGGGCGGGTCGCTGATGGACCCGGCCGAGAAGCACGTGACGGTCAATCAGCAGCCCATGGTCCGGCTGTTGCAGTACTGGCGGGAACTCGTCCACGACGGCACCAGCACCGTCGTCAATTCAGCGGACCTGACTGCGGCTTTCCTCCGCGGTGACGTCGGCATGATGTTGCAGAGCGTGTCCCAGGGCAAGACCATCACCGGTAGCGTGTCGTTCCCGCTCCGCACGGAGGTCGTGCCGGTGCCTGATGGCGGCCGGCGCCGCACGTCGGCAGGCGGCGGCTCCGCGGTGATCTTCTCCAAGGACAAGAACGTGCAGCGCTCAGCATGGCAGCTGATCCACGAGTTGATCGGCCCTGCCGGGCAGACCCAGTTGGTGAAGATGTCCGGCTGCACCTCGGTCAACCAGCAGGCGCTCACCGATCCCCGGTATCTGGGGAACCTGGTGCACGAGCAGCCATGGCGTGCCGCCGGTGTCGCCGAGATCAAGACTCTGGTGCCCTGGTACCAGTTTCCCGGTGCGCAAGCGGTCGAGGCGCAGAAGCAGCTTCAGAACGCGGTGGTCGCGGCGTTGAGCGGCACGAAGCCGGTCCAGCGGGCGCTGGATGAAGCGGCTCAGTCCATCTCCGGCCTCGTCACGCGGTGAGGGGATACCGATGACCACGACCACGGTGCGCGACCGACAGGCCGACAAAGCGTCCGGCGGCCGGTCGGTCGGCGTCGACGAGATCACAAAGGTCTACCCGGGCGGTAAGCGCGCGCTCGACGGGGTGGAACTGGCCGTCGAGCCGGGCACGTTCGTCGTCCTGCTCGGCCCCTC
>NZ_JBSGBN010000301.1:0-1628 GCF_053601275.1 Streptomyces sp. NPDC004752
CCGCGGTCACCAGCACTGCCAGTACCAGGCCGGGACAGTCCACCACCAGGTGCCGCTTCTGCCCGCCCACGTTCTTCCCGCCATCCCATCCCGACAGCTGAGACGGCGATGAGGGCGCGGGGGTCGTCGAGGTCGTTGGCGTAGTGTTCGCGCTGCTTCGCAGTCCAGGCAAAAGCGCCGGAGTCCCATGCTTCGGCGAGGGGCACGAGGTGGTCGACGTCCGGTTTCCGGGCCGTGTCGAGGTACAGGTTGTCGTGCAAGGCGCACGGCGGAGTCCTCTCGGATCACGGAAAGATTTCGTGATCGGCATAGCGGCTCCGGCAGCCGTCTGGCCCGGAGACTGGCGGCAGCTCTACCCGATCGGACGGTAAGTGCGATGGTCGGTGCGCCGGGTCGGGTATAGTTGATCTTGAGCTGGTCGCGGGTGACTCCGTTCGGCTGGTGTTGCGTTGGTGGTCCAAGGAAAGACGTCCCGCTTCCTGCGGAGAGATGCAGGTGCAAGGCCTGCCCGGTGCTCGACTATGGGGTCTGTCCGTGCACTGCACGGACAGACCCCTTGCGTTGTTGCCTGGCTTCACCAGTCCTGTACGGCGGCCAATTCGCTTCGCATGCCGGAATCTGGGGTGTGGCTGTGGCACGGTGGAGGTGGGGTCGGCCCGTCGCTTTCCCCCGTAGCGACGGGCTGGCTCGTAGCCGCTACGTCTCGGACATGGAGGAATGTCCGGCAGCCCGCGCCGCGGGCCAGGCGGTGCGGGCTGCCGGACATCACTGGTGTGATGACGACAGAGACCGGGTGTGGCGGGTCAGGGAATGCTCTGACATTTGAGTTCCTCATCGCCTCTCCAGTGCATGAGGCAGACGAGGACGTAGTCGGCGCCTCCTGGTACGTCTGCGGTGACGGCGAGGTTGACTTTTGCGGATGCCCCGCAGACGGGGGTGCTGCTGCTTTGGCCGATGATGTGGTCGGAGCTGTCGAATGCGGTGGCTTTGGTGTACCGGCAGGAGCTCAGCGTCACGGATTTCTGTTCGCCGACCACACCAACGCTGCGGTTGTAGAAGATCACATGTCCCTTGGTGTAGGTCTGGCCGACCGGGACGTTGTAGCGGTAAGGGATGCCGTCCGCGTGAGCCGCTCCTGGCATGGCCAGGAGCATCCCCGCACTCAGGCTCAGGGTACCGAGGCAGGCGGCAATCTTGGTGCGCATACGTCCCCCGTAGCGGTGTAGGTGAAACGAGCGGGCCTTCCCTGAAGGGCAAGGGACTTGAGGGTCCTGTGGCTCTTCAGGAGTGCGCCTGGAATGCTACACGTGGACCAGTGAACTTGGTCTTGACGAAGGGCCGAACCGGTGTCGAGTTCTGGGGCTTGTAGCCGCCGGCTGCCGCGTGTGTGTCAGGTCTCGGGACTTGCTTGACAGTTTCGGCTCACGAGATCGTTGACGGTCTCAGGACTTCCTGGACAGACTGGTCAGATCTTGGGTGCGTGGATCTTGGCTTTCCAGCGAGTCACAGGGGGCTGGTCCTTGCGGGCGTGGAGTGAGATCTCGGCGCCCTCGTAAGTGACGCGGAAGTGGGTGTCCTCGACGTAGATGGTGACGATCCGGCCTGCGCAGGTGCGCCCAACGCGCAGG
>NZ_JBSGBN010000302.1:0-1595 GCF_053601275.1 Streptomyces sp. NPDC004752
GCGAAAGGGCTCCCACTTCCTCGCCTTCCTCGGCCTCGCAGCCGCCCTCACCTGCTACAAGAAGCTCGCCAAACTCACCACGTGAGACATCCTCTAAATGCTTGCGCTGCAGCTGCCCTTGCCGGAAACCTCATCCGTCCTGGTGGGAGCCGGTGCATCGGGCTCCCGAAATCTGGCCGCCATCGCTTGAGTTGGCGCTCTCGCGCAGCTGCCCGTCAGCCCGCCATGATGATCGATCGTGTTGCTGCGACTGGCTTACCTGGGTGTGACGAACGCGTTCGCGATGCTTCGCCTGCTGCCCCTGACCGACCGGGACAAGGATGTGGAGATCCTCGCCCTGCGCCACCAGATCACCGTACTGGAACGCCAACTCGGCAAGGACAAGGTCCGGTTCACGCCGGGCGATAGAGCGTACCTGGCGGCGCTGCTGCACCGGCTGCCTGCGCGCGTCCTGCGAAGGTTACGGCTGCTCGTACGCCCCGACACGGTACTGCGTTGGCACCGCAACCTCGTCGCACACCGCGATGCCTCCTCCTGCCGGCCCAAACGCCCGGGACGGCCACGCACCGTGCACTCCATCCGCACCCTGGTGCTGCGCCTGGCGAAGGAGAACCCGAACTGGGGGTACCGACGCCTGCACGGCGAGCTGCTCGTGCTGGGGGTGAAAGTGGGCGCGTCCACCGTCTGGGAAATCCTGAAGGAGGCCGGCACCGACCCAACACCCGAACGGAACTCCAGTACCTGGGCCACTTTCCTTCGCACTCAGGCTGATGCCCTGCCGGCCTGCGACTTCATGGAAACAGTCACCCTGTCGGGGATGCGGATGCACGTGCTCGTGGTGATCGAACACGGCAGTCGCCGGATCCGCGTCCTGGGCGCCACCACGCATCCCACCGCCTCCTGGGCAGCGCAAGCGGCGAAGAACCCCGCCATGGACCTCGAAGACCCCGGCTGCCGGACACGATTCATGATCCGGGACAGAGACGGGACGTTCCCCGAACCGTTCGATGGCATCCTCAAGGACGCGGGGACCGAAGCCGTGCTCAGCGGCATCCAGATGCCAAGGATGAACTCGATCATTGAAAGGTAGATACAGACCTGTCGCCGCGAACTCCTGGACCGGACGTTGATCTGGAACCAGCGACACCTCCTCCACACTCTGCGCGAGTTCGAACAGTTCTACAACAGACACCGACCACACCAGAACATCGCCAACGCCAGACCTCTGCACCCCCTGCCCACCGATCGACGATCCGGACACGTCAGCCCACCTCAACATACGTCGACACGATCGCCTCGGCGGCATCCTCCACGAGTACCGGCATGCTGCTTGACCTGCACGGATGACGTTTCCGGCAAGGGCAGGTATGCCGGATCGTTGGGATGAGGTTCCCCCGGCGTGCGGGAGGTGCTGATCAGCTGGTCAGGGCAGGTTGGCGGGGTTTCGGGTTCGTTCGTTCGGTCGTTGCTCGCTCGGCGTAGTGCTTCTCCTCGAATTCGACGGGGCTGAGGTAGCCGAGCCGTTTCTGGATGCGCCGGCTGTTGTAGAAGCCGTCGATGTACTGGAAGAGCGCGAGGTTGGCCTCGGCGCGGGT
>NZ_JBSGBN010000303.1:0-1550 GCF_053601275.1 Streptomyces sp. NPDC004752
CCGAGCACCGACGGCATCAGCCACCTCCACGAACGTGAAGCGAGCAGACGAACGTCCGAACTCTCCCGCCACCAGCAGAAGTTCATGCCCGACCAACGGAAACCCAGAGACCACATTCGAAATGCGGATGGCTTCTCAGGGTTGGAAATTGCCGGGCCGTCAGGGGCCGCACGGCACACCTTGAGGCTGCTGGGCCCGCTGCATCCAGAACCTGACCGAGGAGACCAAGGACCTTGACAAGCGGATAGCCGAAGCGATCACAGCGAGACGAGCACTCCTGGCCTGCTCGGCATCCATGGCGTCGGCCCGGACAGCGCAGCAGCCCTGCTCATTACGGCTGGTGACAACCCCGAACGTCTCTACAGCGAGGCGTCTTTCGCCGCCCTGGGAGAAACCAGCCCGGTTGAGGCGTCCTCCGGCAAGACCCAGCGGCGCCGGCTCAACCGCGGCGGCGACCGCCGGGCCAACGCTGCCCTCTTCCGGATCGTCGTCAGCCGCCTGCGCTGGGGGGGCCTTTCCCAGAACTCCATGCGGCGACGCCTCGCAGAGGGCAAAACACGCCGTCAAATCATCCGCTGCCTCAAACGGTGTCGCGCGGGAGGTCTAGCGGCGCATCGTCCCCACGCACACCGCGGCAGCCCGCACAGGACCAGACCAGGACGCCCCTTGACATCCATAGGGGCATCAACGCCGTCAGCGAGGGCGTTCAACAGCGTGCTCAAGGTTGAGTACGTCTACCGGCACACCTTCGCTACCCGGGCCGAGGCCCAGCTGAGGATCGCCACCTGGATCACTGGCTTCTATAACACCCACCGCCTACACAGCGTGTGCGGGTACAACAGCCCGATCGACTACGAACACGACCACCGAGCCAACTCCGCCTTGGGGCCGGCCACATAGAAGATCTCCACAGAACGAAGGGATTTACACTGGCTGGATTCCAGGACTATATGCAGCGGGTCCCGTGTTCCTGCCCCGCGCCGGGGTCCAGCAACTGACGGATGCGCTCGTACTCAGCGGCCATCTCCGGTGTGGCGAGAATGTCGTCGAGGTCGGCCGAGACCTCGTGGTCGATGTCCTCAATGGAACGGATGGCGAGTTCGTAGAGCTCGCCACGCCGGTTCTGCTCCAAGTAGCTCTGCCAATGCGCCAACGCGCTGATGGCAGTGAGGACTCCGGGGTCCAGATCGTCATCGACCAGGATGCCGTCATAGATCGTCGCAAGCTCGTCGTGCAGCTCGGCGGCGCTGATCGTCAAAACTCTTGCGCAGGCGGTGGTCAGCGCCGCCCGGGCCTCTTCGGTGAGTTCGTCCACGGCCGCACCGCGGAGCAGCTCCGGCCGCACCAGACGAGTGACCGTCTCCTCTCCGAAGGCACGAACGCCACCCTCGGTGGCCCCGACGATCAACCGGAGAATGTCCGCCTCAAGTTCGCTGTAATCCACGCCCACAGCTTACGGGCTGCCCCGCGATTGATCTTGGGTATGGCGTGACATGACGATGGCCGCGCGGGTTCTTGAGGTGTGAAGATCAAGCAGGCCCGTGCGGCCA
>NZ_JBSGBN010000304.1:0-1481 GCF_053601275.1 Streptomyces sp. NPDC004752
CAGGGGTGAGGTGAAGAAGGGGGGCAGCCAGAGGCAGTCGACGCCGAGCCATTGCAGATAGTCCAGCCTGGCGGTGAGGCCCTTCAGGTCGCCGATGCCGTCACCGTTGCTGTCCTGGAAGGAGCGGACCAGGACCTCGTAGAAGACGGCGCGTTTGAACCACTCCGGATCCCGGTCCTTGGCGGGAGTGTCCTCGAACGTGTCCGGGACCGGCTCGTTCACGGTCATGACGCTGTTGACCCTCCGATCTGCGGGGTGGACGGTCGCAGGACGGTGAGGATGTGCGCGGGCCGGTGACCCGGTTCGAGTCGCACATAATTGGCCCTGCCCCAGTGATGGGTCTCACCCGTCAGTTCGTCGTGCACCGGCACCGACTCATGCCAGTCCAGGCCGAGTTGCGGCATGTCCAACGAGACCGTGGCTTCCTGGGTGTGGTGCGGGTCGAGGTTCACGACCACCACGACCGTGTCGTCGCCGGTGCGCTTGCTGTACGCGAGGACGGTGTCGTTGTCGGTCGAGTGGAAGCGCAGGTTCCGCAGGCGTTGCAGTGCGGGGTGGCGCCGGCGGATGGTGTTGAGTCGGGTGATGAGGGGGGCGATGGTGTGTCCCTGGTGTGCTGCGGTGGCCCAGTCGCGGGGTTTGAGCTGGTATTTCTCGGAGTCGAGGTATTCCTCGCTGCCTTGGTGCAGGGGGGTGTTCTCGCAGAGTTCGTAGCCGCTGTAGATGCCCCAGGAGGGGGAGAGGGTGGCGGCGAGGACGGCGCGGGTCTCGAAGGCGGGGCGGCCGCCGTGCTGGAGGTAGGCGTGCAGGATGTCGGGGGTGTTGGCGAACAGGTTGGGCCGCAGGTAGGCGGCGGTGTCGCCGGTGAGTTCGGTGAGGTGGCCGGTGAGTTCGGTTTTGGTGGTGCGCCAGGTGAAGTAGGTGTAGGACTGCTGGAAGCCGATCTGGGCGAGGGTGTGCATCATCGCGGGGCGGGTGAATGCCTCGGCGAGGAAGATGACGTCGGGGTCGGTGGTGTTGACGGCTGTGAGGACGCGTTCCCAGAAGACGACGGGTTTGGTGTGGGGGTTGTCGACGCGGAAGATGCGGACGCCGTGGTCCATCCAGTGGTGCAGGATGCGGAGGGTTTCGGTGACCAGGCCGTCCATGTCGGTGTCGAAGGCGATGGGGTAGATGTCCTGGTATTTCTTGGGCGGGTTCTCGGCGTGGGCGATGGTGTTGTCGGGGCGGTGGTGGAACCACTGGGGGTGTTGGTGGACCCAGGGGTGGTCGGGGGAGCACTGGAGGGCGAGGTCGAGGGCGACTTCGAGGCCGTGTGCGGTGGCCTGGGTGACGAACCGGCGGAAGTCGTCGGTGGTGCCGAGGGCGGGGTGGACGGTGTCGTGGCCGCCGTCGGGGGAGCCGATGGCCCAGGGGACGCCGACGTCGTCGGGGGTGGGGGTGAGGGTGTTGTTGCGGCCTTTGCGGTGGGTGGTGCCGAT
>NZ_JBSGBN010000305.1:0-1400 GCF_053601275.1 Streptomyces sp. NPDC004752
GGTGAGGAGGGGGATCCGGGGAGTCTGGTGTCGCGTCAGCTGGGTTTCTGGCGGGAGGTGCTTGCGGGTGCGCCTCAGATGCTGGAGCTGCCCACCGACCGTCCCCGACCCGCGATCGCCGGCCACCGCGGCGCCGCTCATGCCTTCGAGATCCCGGCCGCACTCGGCCTGCGGCTCGCAACGCTGGCCAAGGACTCCGGCGCCACCTTGTTCATGGTGTTGCAGGCGGGTCTTGCGGCGTTGTTGTCGCGGTTGGGTGCGGGTGAGGACATTCCGCTGGGTGGTGCGATCGCGGGGCGTCAGGACGAGGCGCTGGACGATCTGGTGGGGTTCTTCGTGAACACGCTGGTGCTGCGTACGGATGTGTCGGGTGATCCGAGTTTCCGTGAGTTGCTGGGCCGGGTGCGGGAGTGGGATCTGGCGGCGTATGCGCAGCAGGATGTGCCGTTCGAGCGGGTGGTGGACGCGCTGGCGCCGGACCGTTCGCAGGCGCGGCACCCGTTGTTCCAGGTGATGCTCGTCCTGCAGAACACCGCCGCGGCCGAGTTGCGTATCCCCGGTGTGCCCACCGAGATGAGCCGGGTCGACACCGGCGCCGCCAAGTTCGACCTCGCCTTCGAGATGACCGAGCACCCCGACGGACGGATCGGGGGACTGCTCGAATACGCCACCGACCTCTTCGACGCCGCCACCGCGGCCGGCTTCGCCACCCGCCTGGTCCGGCTCCTGGAGGCGGTGGCCACCGACCCCGCCGCCCCGGTCGGTGCGCACGACATCCTGGCCGAGCAGGAGCGGCACTCCGTCCTGACCGGCTGGAACGACACGGCTGTGGCGCTTGAGCCGCTGACCGTGCCGGAGCTGTTCGCCCGCCGGGTGGCCGCCGACCCCGGCGCGGACGCGGTGGTCTCGGCCGACGGGGTGCTCTCGGCCGCCGAACTCGATGCCCGCGCCGACCGGTTGGCGCGCCTGCTGGCGCTGCGGGGGGTGCGGCCGGAGTCGCTGGTCGCGCTCGCCCTGCCCCGCTCCACCGTGGACCTGGTGGTCGCCGCGGTGGCGGTGTGGAAGGCCGGTGCCGCCTATCTGCCGGTGGACCCGGCCTACCCGGCGGACCGGATCGCGTACATGCTCGACGACGCCCGTCCGGCGCTCGTCCTGGCCACCGGTGAGACGGTGGGGCGGCTGCCGGAGGGCACCGAGGCCGTCCTGCTCGACGCCGCCACCGACGCCGCCACCGACGCGGCCGATCCGGCCGGAGCCGACCGCGCGCCCGCACCCACCCCCACGGTGCTGCCCGCGCACCCGGCATATGTGATCTACACCTCGGGTTCCACCGGGCGTCCCAAGGGCGTGGTGGTCTCGCACGCGGGCGTGGCCGGTCTGCTGCACACCCAGGCCGAGCG
>NZ_JBSGBN010000306.1:0-1393 GCF_053601275.1 Streptomyces sp. NPDC004752
GGCAATTGCTCCTTCACCAAGCGGTGTCGAAATCGCCGCAATCGTATCAAATTCTTGTGTTAATGTCATAAAGACTATTTTAACGCAAAAAGGCTGAATTTCCTAGCCTATTTAATTTATTTTTTTATAAAAAATAAAAATCGCAAATTGCAAGTCCAAGTTAGCCAGCCAAGCTCATCTCATATGAACTCTTATAGTTGAACATTTTTCTTGGATAATGGTTCATCCAATACTCGATAGCGGCGACTTCTTCAGGGGTCGTCTTTGTTGTGCCTTTTGGCAGATGCCTACGAATCATTCGGTTATGGTTTTCATTCGTCCCTCGCTCAAAGCTCGCGTAGGCGTGTGCATAGTAAACTGGACAGCTTACGACCTCAGAGAGCCTTGCAAATTCATGGCCATTGTCAGGGGTAATGGATTTGAAGTCATAACTTTTTTGAAGTTCCACCAGCTCATCATTGACCGCCTGTGCTGTTTTCCCATCAATCAAGCGAATGATCTCCGTGCGGTATTTTCGCTCTGTGAGCGTCAAAAGCACCTTGTTCTTAGCTCTCGTAAGAATGACCGTGTCAATCTCGTAATGCCCCACTTCTAAGCGATTGTTAATGAACTCAGGCCGTTCTTCAATAGACTTGCCAAAAGGATGCTTTGGCGCACGAGGTTTGATTTTCTTTG
Source organism: Streptomyces sp. NPDC004752 (assembly GCF_053601275.1). Classification (NCBI taxonomy): domain Bacteria; kingdom Bacillati; phylum Actinomycetota; class Actinomycetes; order Kitasatosporales; family Streptomycetaceae; genus Streptomyces; species Streptomyces sp. NPDC004752. Next base: position 676 of record NZ_JBSGBN010000306.1, read on the forward strand.
CCGCCTTATACTGCGGATAGAAAAGATGATGACGCTTGGCTTCTAACCAGCCCCAGTTGACCCAATTGTAGAGGCTGCTCAGAGAAACTCCTTTTAGAGCCTGATGAATGACTTCCAAAGAGTCCTTGTCTTCTTTAAGACGTGTACTCACATAACAATCAATCTCAGTCGTGAGTTTACTCGGACGAACACTGTGAGCCCTCAATCCTTCATAATTTTCTTGAGCCTTTTTAGCAGAGTATTTTACCTTCCGCTTGAGCTGGATTTCCCCTCGCTTCATCTCTCTGTCAATCGTCCCATGAGCTTTATTCAATAAGCGCGCAATCTCACGGTTGCTCAGTCCTTCTTTATTGTGCCAACGTTCAATGTTTAAACGGTCTTGATTGGTCAGGTGTTTCCCTTTGCTCTGGCTTGTGATAGAATAGTCTTGCATCTGAATTTCCTTTTTATACTATTTGGTCGAACTTCTAGTATAAGAGATTCAGATGTTTTTTGCTTGACTCAAGGTGGCTAACTTCATTTTACAATTTGCGGTTAAAAAATTAAGTAAACTTGATCAAAAATACAGTGAAGAACTAAAAGATGCTAAGCAGAAAAATTTTGTGACTCAACATGCTGCTTTCCGCTATTTAGCATTGGACTATGGTCTTAATCAAGTGTCTATTGCAGGTTTAAATCCTGACAAAGAGCCTTCAGCTAAAAGATTGGGGGAATTAAA
>NZ_JBSGBN010000307.1:0-1267 GCF_053601275.1 Streptomyces sp. NPDC004752
AACGCACCGAACCATACAGGTCTCGGCGGGTCGCGTTCAAACCGTTCGCAGGTACGCGAGCAGTCCGCGCCGGCCGGCCCGCATCATCAGCCGGTGGTTGACGCGGAAGAACGGCCGCCCGGGGAAGGCCAGTCGCCGCAGCAGCGGCTTGTTGACGTCGACGACCTGGTCGTAGCGGGCGAGGGTGCCGGTGCCGTCGGCGGTGACGGTCCAACGGGCCCAGCCCTCGATGTCCCCGGTCATGGCGATCTCCAGGATGCCGGCGGCCGGATCCCGCCGCACCGCGCGTGCCGTGACCGTCATGTCGTAGGGCAGGGCGGAGCGGATGGTGATGATGCCGGTGGTGTCGTTCAGCCGGTTCACCGCGCGCACCTGGGGCCACCAGCGCGGGTAGTCCTCGGCCCGTTCCAGCGCGTCGTAGACGTCGGCGGTAGGCGCGGGCAGGGGCCACCGGCTGCGGAAGCGGTAGTGGGTCCAGTCCATGGGCGGAGTCTGCCCCCGCTGGTCATCTGAGTACGCGTACTCATGCCGGACGGGGTGATGTGGGCCACACTCCTGGGTACGAGCGCCGCCGCCCGTGCGACGGCGCTCCCCTCGTCCCCTACGCGAGCCTTGCGCCGCCCGGCAGCGCCGGGTTCTCGATCGCGGCGAGGCTGTACCGACTGGTGCGGTTGGTGGGCAGCCGGCCAGTCCCGCTGCCCGGGACCAAGGCGGCGGGGCCGGTCAGCCCCCACACACATTCCACGGCGCGGACTCGGTGCCGCCGCCAGAGGCGTAGAACTCGCTCTCGGGCGCACCGAGCCGCTTCCCGTCCGCCTCGCCGAATTTCGCAACGCCCGCGAGGAAGTGATGCAGGCTCAGATTTCCTCTCCGCGCCCGCGACTTGAGGTCGAGAAGAACACCTCTCTTGTCGCACTTCCGAAGAAATGTGACGGCATTCTGGAAAACGCCCGGGGGATTTCCGCCTCGGCCTTGATCTTCGGGTACTTCTACTCGAAGAACGCGATCGTCCGGTTGATCCTCTTGACCCGTTCCGCGGCGGCCACGACGAGTAACGGATCGTCACCGTCCCATCTCCGGAGCCGCTGCCGCATCCGCTTTCCAGAGCCGCTGCCGCATCCGTCATGAGTCGGTTCGAGCAAGCACTTGCCGAGCGAGGCGGCCGGACAGCGTCCTTCGGGCCGCGCGGGAACTCGCCGGGCAGCCGCCGACGGGACTCCGCCGTGGTCGGAGGCATTCCCTGACTTGGGGTAATGTTCTTCCTGCG
>NZ_JBSGBN010000308.1:0-1210 GCF_053601275.1 Streptomyces sp. NPDC004752
CCTGCGACTGCCGACCTGCGAACAGGGATCTGTGAGGTGGCTGTACATGCATCAGTTCTGACGTTCCCCTCGTAGCGTGAAGACCCTGACTGCAGGGGAAGTTGGGGTCGTTGCAGAGAGGAGCGTCAACGGTGCGACGCGGAGTTCCGCGAGGAGGCCGTACGGGTCCGTCACCGAGACAGAAAGGACGGTCGCCGCGGACCTGGGGACCAAGGAGATCTTCCTCAGAAGAAGGACAAAAAGGAGCTGGTCATCGAGCGTGGTGTCTTCGAGCGCTGCATGGTCCTCGGTACGGCGGTAACCAGAGGACCGAGTACGGCGTTTCCCACCGGGTGGTCTGTCCGGCCCTCGGAGTGTTCGAAGGCTGGTCCCACAAGTGGCGCCGCCGGCCGTTCCGGCCAGGGTCTCTACGCTTCCAGGGGATTGATAGTTCTTTCTCCAGGCGTTCCACTCGGCGGCGCAGTTTCTCTTTCTCGGCATCGGCCGGGGAACTTCTTCGGCCTGGCCGGACCGGTTCGCTGATCGGTCAGTTTCTTCAGTACCCCGGCGTCCCGTGCGGCCTGCCACTCCTTGACGTGCGAGTAGTACAGGCTCTCATGGTGCAGGATCGCGCCCTTCTCATTCTTTGGTGCGGTGTCGTATCGGAATCCAGCTCCTCGACCAGGGCAAGAAGATATGCCCGACCATCACCAAGAGCTGGGTCGACACCGTTTTCAAGAACGCCGTCATCGAGCACGGCGTCGGCCTCGGAATCGACGTCGAAGTCGTCAACAGAAACTGGCAAAAATGTCAGCTTCAAACACCAGAAAGGATGAATCAAGCTCGAAGTCACTCCATGGTGTAGGCATCCCATAAGGTGGCGTATAGCCCGCCCGCCGCCGCGAGTTGGGTGTGTGTACCGTCCTCCATCAATCTTCCGTGGTCCAAGACGGGGATGCGGTCGGCGCGCCGGGCGGTGGTGAGATGGTGGGCGATCACCAGCGTGGTCGGCGTGCGGGTCGCTGCGATACAGTCGCGCCACCAACTTCAACAGGGTCGACTTGCCTGCACCGGTCTCACCGACGATCGCAACGGTCTGCCCCGGCGGGATGCGTACGGTGATCCCAGACAGGGCCTTAGAGGATGTCTCACGTGGTGAGTTTGGCGAGCTTCTTGTAGCAGGTGAGGGCGGCTGCGAGGCCGAGGAAGGCGAGGAAGTGGGAGCCCTTTC
>NZ_JBSGBN010000309.1:0-1206 GCF_053601275.1 Streptomyces sp. NPDC004752
CCCGTGTCCGCCGACCCGACCAAGCCCGAGGACGCCCGATGAGCACCCCCCAGCCTCCGATGCCCCAGGCACCCCAGGCAGCCGTGGCCGCGACCGGCTGGCAGTCGGCGCCGGGCGGCTCGTTCCCCGGCTACACCTCGCCGATTCCGGTGGTGCGCACCCATCTCGGGCATGCGATCGCCTCCGAGTGGACGAAGATCAAGTCGGTGCGCTCCACGATGTGGACGCTCGGCGTGTTCGTCCTCCTCGTGGTCGGCATCGGCCTGCTCGCGGGCGCGGTGGTCAGCGACTCGTCCACGGAGATGTCCGGCGAGAACCCGCTGGCCCTCGGCTTCTTCGGACTGCTGCTCGGCAGCATGTGCATCATCACGCTGGGCGTGCTGACCACGGCGTCGGAGTACGGCACCGGCATGATCCGTACGACGATGACGGCCTGCCCCTCGCGGGTGCGCGTGCTGGCCGCGAAGGCGATCGTGTTCTTCGTCGTCGCCTTCGTCGTCACGCTGGTGGCCACCTCCCTCGTCGCCCTCGCCCAGACGTCCATGCTGGACGGCACGCCCGGCGCCCGGACCCCGTCCGGCGGGGAGTGGCTGAAGGGCACGGTGGGCGTCAGCCTGTACATCGCGCTGCTCGGGCTGCTCTCGCTCGTCGTCGGCTCGCTGATCCGGCACTCGGCGGGCGCGATCACCATCATGATCGGAGCCCTGCTCGCGCCGCTGGTGATCGCGCTGTTCATGTTCTCGGAGTCGCTGAACACGGTGCGCGAGGCACTGTTCGAGTACTCGATCCCGAACCAACTGAGCGTCTTCTACTCCAACTCGCTGAGCGATTCCGGCCCGTCGGGCTGGGAACCGCTGTGGATCGCCCTGGGCGTGACGGCCGTCGCGTTCGGCGCGGCCTGCCTGCTGCTGGAGAAGCGCGACGTCTGACCCCGGTCGGCGGCGCCCCGAACTCGGCGGCGCCCCGAAGGGGACCAGGGCCTGTCGTCGCCTTGGGCCTGTCGTCACCTTCCCGTCGTCGCCCGAAGGGGCCTGGTGCCCCGGCAGGTGACGTTTGCCCGTCAAGGAGCGGCGTCGTGGGGGTCCCCCCTGCTCAAGCGGAGCCGAGAGCCTGGGGGAGCGTGCTCTCGGCGTGCCGGGTGCAGGCCCTCGTACTGGACGTACTTGGGCCTGCGCCCGGTGCGGCGAGTGGGGGTGCCCCCTGCTC
>NZ_JBSGBN010000310.1:0-1165 GCF_053601275.1 Streptomyces sp. NPDC004752
AATGGATAGACCTCTACTCTAAATCTAATGAAAGCTCCGTCTCTAAAGCTGATTTTCTAGAATTAAAAAGACAACTGGCTAAAGTTAAGGAAGAACGAGACATCTTAAAAAAAGTATTGACCATATTCGCCGAGAAAAAGAAGTGAGTGCTGCGGATATGGCTCAAACCATACAAACTTTAGCACTCAATGTCAGACTAAGCTGTCAACTTCTTGATGTTCCTGAATCAAGTTATTATGAACGGATTAACCGACATCCATCTAAAACTCAATTAAGGAGACAATACCTGCCACTCAAAATGTCTCAACTCTTCAATGCTAACCGAGGAATCTATGGTGCTACTAAAATTCATCATCTTCTACTTAAACAAGGGGAAAAAGTCGGGTTAAAACTGGTACAGAAGCTAATGAAGCAACTTCAACTCAAGTCTGTAGTCATTAAGAAATTTAAGCCTGGATACTCACTAAGTGATCACATCAATCGAAAAAATCTCATACAGACTGAACCTACAAAGAAAAATAAGGTTTGGTCAACCGACATTACTTATATTCCTACTCAACAAGGATGGGCTTATCTCTCAACCATTATGGATCGTTATACTAAAAAAGTCATTGCTTGGGATTTGGGCAAGCGAATGACTGTAGAATTAGTGCAAAGAACTTTAAATAAGGCCATTAAATCACAAGACTATCCAGAAGCTGTTATTCTTCATTCTGACCAAGGAAGCCAGTATACGAGTCTAGAGTATGAAGAGTTGCTTAAGTATTATGGGATGACTCACTCTTTCAGTCGAAGGGGATACCCTTATCATAATACCAGTCTTGAATCTTGGCATGGACATTTAAAAAGAGAGTGGGTGTATCAATTTAAATATAAGAACTTTGAAGAAGCCTATCAGAGTATTTTCTGGTACATCGAAGCCTTTTATAATTCAAAACGAATCCATCAAAGTTTAGGGTATCTTACACCTAATCAATTTGAAAAGGTAAGTGCTTAAAATAAATAGATTAAAATTCTACGTTTGTTACTCTAAAAACTTGACTTAACGTCATCAATAAAGAATATAAAAAACTAAAGAATAAAAAGTCCAAAACAAAGTAACATGAAAAATAAAACAATAATAAAAGCAGTTTTTAGTATGATTACTGCTTTTATTATTTCCTCC
>NZ_JBSGBN010000311.1:0-1106 GCF_053601275.1 Streptomyces sp. NPDC004752
GGCCGGAAGACCAGCCTGAGCAGCGGCCCCAGCAGCACAAGGGTATAAAGATTATATGGTCACTATTTCCGAATTCAATAAAACCATTGATCAGTTATATAAAAATAACTATGTTCTTGTTAATCTAAATGGATTAGTCAAAAAAGGAACAGATGGAAAACTGACCTTTACAGGTGTTTCTCTTCCAGAAGGAAAGAAACCGTTAATTCTTTCGCAAGACGATGTCAGCTATTATGAATACATGGACAATTCAGGATTTCCAAGTAAGTTGATTGTCGATAAACAGAACCAAATCAAGAATATTTATATCGACAATAAGAAGGAAACTGTTGGTGACTATGATATGGTTCCATTGATCGATTCATTCATTAAAAAACATCCCGATTTTTCTTATCAAGGCGCCAAAGGAACATTAGCTTTAACAGGCTATAATGGTGTATTAGGTTACCGTACATCAAAATCAGAATATGGTGATAACGAAAAAACAAACAAAGAAATCGAAGCAGCCAAAAAAGTTGCTGATCAATTAAAGAAAGATGGTTGGAGTTTTGCTTCTCATACTTGGGGACACTTGAATATGACACAAGCTTCTTTAGCCGATATCCAACAAGATAATGAACGTTGGCAAAATGAAGTTGCACCTATTTTAGGCAAAACAAATATTTTGATCTACCCATTTGGCGCTGACATCAGCGATTGGCAACCTTATTCTGAAGCAAATCAAAAATTTGCTTACTTGAAACAACAAGGATTTGATATCTTCTGCAATGTCGATGCCTCAACTCCTGCATGGGGACAACTAGGAACTGACTACTACCGTAACGCCAGAATCAATATTGACGGTATCCGTTTCGAAGCTGACCTAAAAGGAGAAAATCCAATACTTGATCAATTTATCAACGTCAAAGAAGTGTATGACCAAAAAGATCGAGGATAGAGGTTGTGAAAGAAACGTCCAGCTCCGAGCAAATAAGAACTAGATTTCTAAAATAGTTTCTCATATTTTGGAAATCTAGCGCTTATTGCTGAGGAGTTGCTTCTTGAACACCGTGGATAAGGTTATAACGAAGATAGTAGCCCACGGCTACAATAATCACATCCTGCTG
>NZ_JBSGBN010000312.1:0-1078 GCF_053601275.1 Streptomyces sp. NPDC004752
CTTGACGCGGCGCACGATCAGACGGGCGGTGACCTGCTGCTTCTTCGGCTTGGAAGTGAAGGCAGTGTAGGGGACCTCGGCTATCTCGGCGTCGGAGATCCAGCACTGGCCCTCCTCGTCCCAGACGGCCTTGGGGTACTTGATCGGCGTCCAGGCGTTCTCGTCGATGTGAGCGATGGCGGCCTTGACGGAGGCGTTCATCCGCACCGTGACGGAGAACCGGGCACCCAGGGCCTGGCAGGCGCCCACGACGTCGGCGCCGTAGAACGCGGAGTCGGCCCGCACCACCAGCAGGCCGCTCGCGCCGCAGGCACGGGCGGTGCGGATGGTCTCGGCGACGAAGGCGGCCGCCCCGCGCGCGGAGTTCGCGGGCCCCTTGCGTAGCCGGGTGGCGGCGATCACCGGGGCGGCCAGCGGTGTGGAGACGACGCCGAGCAGCGCGTTGAGCCCTTTGACCTTGCTGTATCCATATCCGGTGCCCTGCTTGGCGTAGCCGTGGGTGCGGCGGATGGTGTCGTCGATGTCCACGTAGGCGGCTTGGCCCGCGCCGGGCAGCAACGGGGTGTGACGGGCCAGTTCGGGCAGGAACCGGCGGGCCACGGCGTGCAGTTGCTTCACATGCCCGTGCGTGAAAGATCGCAGGAACGACCCCAGCGTGGACGGGGCCCGCACCCCGGTGAACAGGCGGCCCATCGCGCCGTGCCGCAGCCGGTCCATGTCCTCGATGCTGTCCGCGCCCGCGACCATGCCGCCCACCAGCGACATCAGCTTCGCCGCTGGGAAAGCCCCGGTGCCGTCCTTCGAGGCAGGCAGCCGGATGTGCTCTCCGGCCAGCGCGGGCAGACCGCACCGCTCGGCCAGCCGGATCACCGGTTCCAGTCCGCCGTACGCGATCAGGTTCGGGTCATCGAACGCGGACGAGACCGCCGCCGCGGCATGGGAGGATTGCATCTCGGAAGTGCCTTGCTGATCGTGCCCGATGTGGTCCTAGAGAAACCCCATCATCGCAGGTCGCAAGGCACTTCTTCGTTTCCGGAAGAACTATCCACAGGCATCAAGCCGGTGGATCCGGGCTGAG
>NZ_JBSGBN010000313.1:0-1077 GCF_053601275.1 Streptomyces sp. NPDC004752
GGTTTGTCCTTCGGCTTCGAGGCGCGGGCCGGATCGACCAACGTGCCGTAGTAGGCGGCGAGTTCGGCGTACGACTTGTTGATCTGCGGGTCGTAGAGGTCCGGCTTGTCCACCCCGGTCTTCAGGTTGTCCGGGACCAGACGCCGTGGGACGCCGCCGAAGAAGCGGAAGGCTTCCGTATGCGCGAGGGTCCAGGCGTGCTGGTCCATGTGCACCACCGGGCGGACGAACATGTGCCGCGAGCTGGGGAGCACCATCACGAACGCCCAGATCCGGTGACGTTTCCCGGTGGCCGGGTTGATCCACTGCCCGAGGAAGCCGTAGTCGATCTGGGCTTCCGAGCCCGGCTCGACAACATCCCGCAGCACCGTGACCTTCGAGCGGGCCGCCTCGTCAGGCAGGTTCTCATGCACCCAGCGGCGGAACGTCGACAAGGAAACCTTCAACTTCCCCTCGTCCCGGAGCCGTTGGTGGATCGTGGTGACCGTCGTGGTCTCCAGCAGCGACTTGACGTAGTCGCGGTGCGGTTCGATCTCACCCCACCTGACCTGGTTCAGCTTCCGGCTGGCCAGCTCTGGGAACCAGCTTTTGAGCAGCTTGGCCCAGTCTGTCTCACTCATCGGCGGGCCGCCCGGGGTGATGCCGGCCTCCTCGGCCGGGGCCAGGTACTTCCTGACCGTCTTGCGGTCCACCCCCAGCGAGGCGGACACCTGGCTCTTGGAGCGGCCTGCGTACCAGTGCACGTAGATCTCGACGATGTCGATCACGGTGAATGTTCTCCTTGCCATCCGGTGTGTCCGTCGACCTCTCGGTTCGCAGGTCGAGGGACCGCGACGTCTCTGAGAGGGCCAGGACCCTCAACCCGAGCACCGGCATGCCCATGGGGAACCCGGTGGATCCGCAAGAAAGATCTACTAGCTACTCAAACCACCCGAAACAGGGAATATTCGCCCAGTTCGAGCGTGGTCAGCGGCACCATCAACGGTCAGCGTCTCGGTGGGGAACCGTGACCGCGAGGGTGGGGAATTGACTGACGTTGATCATGCAGATCGTGGGGAATTACATGACCGCTGACAG
>NZ_JBSGBN010000314.1:0-1064 GCF_053601275.1 Streptomyces sp. NPDC004752
GTTGGGCACCAGCGCACGATCGTTGGGCCGAACAATCCTCCGGGATCGTCGACCAGGCCCCAGCCCTCGTCGGTGGTGCGCACGTCGTCCTCCAGCGGTGGATGACCCCAGTCGGGGTTCCCGGGGCAGAACCGCTCGAGGAGATCGGCGGTCTCGGCGTACACCTCCGGCTCTCCCGGCCGGCGGACAACGACGTGGCCGAGCAGCGCCATCCAGCCTCCGGGATAGAGCACGTCGTGCGCTCGCTGCCAGCCGATCGACGGGTCGACCCAGTGCCACGATTGCGCAGCCACGAGAACATCGAAGCGTCGGCCGCGGTCGTCCCACTCCTCGAACGTCGACGTCTCGACTGCGACGTTACGGAAGGAGCTGATCCGGTGGCGAGCGAGTGCAGCCATTTCCAGGCCCGGCTCGATGGCGGTCACTGAGCATCCAAGCGCTGCCAGAGAGCGCGTCGCCTGACCGGTACCGCAGCCCACCTCAAGGACCGACGACTTATCGTCCATGCCGGTGACGGCGACAAGGTCCGCGAACAGCTCGTCGGGGTATCCCGGCCGGACTCGGTCGTAGAGCTCCGGCACCTCGTTGAACACCCGGCCGAGGTCGTGTGGATTCGGGCGCATCTTCGGAGCATCAGTCACGAGTGCACAAGCTATGAGGTTCGTCCACGGGGACGCCACTGGTTTAACGGCAGCTCCTCGACAGCAGCCGTGCCGGTCTTTCCTGTCTGCTCCGCCAGCATCGTTCGGTCGGGCATCCCTTTGCGGGCAGCCGTCAAGAGCGCCCGCTCTCCCTTCCGACCGCACCTCGGTGGACTCCCGTCTGGTCGTCGAGCAGGTTCTGGGCGATGGCCGCGTAGCAGCTCGCGGTGGTGTGGGACAGGTTGAAGACCAGGGCGAGGTGCAGTGGGTCGGCGCCGACGGTCAGTGCCTCGTGAAGTACCCGGTCGCCGCGGATGCGTTCGAGGTAAACGCCTTGGTGCAGCAGGTGCCGTTTAAGGTATTCGGGGCTGACGGGCCCGGTTCCCAGGGCTGTCTTCGCGTTGATCAGGACGTGCCGGTTAG
>NZ_JBSGBN010000315.1:0-1051 GCF_053601275.1 Streptomyces sp. NPDC004752
CGGCTTGAGGCGAGCCGACCGGACCTGTGGTCGTCCGCCAAGATCAAGCCCCACCTGCTCATGACCTGGCTACGTCCCGCGGGACCAGGCCCAGCCGCTGGGCGCGGAGCACGGTGCTGACCCGGTCGCGGGTGCCGAGCTTCCGGTAGATCTTCTCGATGTGCTTGTGCACCGTACGGTCGGAGATGCCGAGCCGACGGCCGATCGCCGAGGCCGTCAGGGCGTCGGCGAGGAGCAGCAGCACGGTCGTCTCGCGCGGTGTCAGCGCACAGCCCGCCGCCCGTTCGTCGGCCGATCCGACGTCGGGCGATCCGGCGTTGGGGGATCCCCCGGCGCCGGGCAGCAGTCGCCGCCACTGCTCCAGAAGCTGCCGCTGCCGGTCCACGGCCGCCAACAGCGGCTGCGCGCGCCGGGCGAGCCGGATCTCGTCGTCGGTGAAGTCCGCGCCGGAGCGGTAGACGAGGCACCCGGTGATCGGGGCGGCCGGCCCCGGCAGCGGCACCGCCAGCGCATGGTCCGCGTCCAGGGTCCGGCCGAGCAGTCGGGCCGTCGCGCTCGCCGGCCACGCCGGGCCCGCCAACTGCCGCGCGGTGACCGGCTCCCGGCCAGCTTCGGCCAGGTAATGGGAGGCGAACGGCCGTCCCCTGCGCAGCAGCCCCAGATCCTCGTCCCCGAGCCGGGCGAACTCCGCCGCGGTGTCGCCGGACAGGCCGAGGGTTCCGCTGCTCGCGCTCCAGTCGTCCAGCTTGAAGATCACCGCGTCCCCGCCGCACAGGCCCGGCAGGGCGTCGGCCAGCAGCGGCCACAGACGCCCGGGATCCCGTTCGTGGAGCGCCGCCACGGCCAGGGACGCCATGCGTTCGTAGGCCGTCTCCGGTGATCGTGCCACGTGTTCCTCTCACTCGGTCCCGTGTACGCAGTTGTACCCATATCCGTGTGCCGCGCGCTGACCGAGACTTCAACCGGGCGACATCACGTTTCCGGATGTGCTCATCGCGTGCGGGCCGCCGGGACGGGGGAGCGGCGGCCCGCACCCCAGGTCGCGGCGCAC
>NZ_JBSGBN010000316.1:0-1038 GCF_053601275.1 Streptomyces sp. NPDC004752
ATCCTCACAACCCTCACCCCCGTCCGCCGCCCCGGCCCCCCGCCGCACCCGCCTCCTGCGGGCCCCCGGGCCCCCGGTCCCGGCCGGGTCGCGTCCCGGACCGGCCCGCCCTCAGCCGATGCCGAACGCCCCGTCGGGAGGCTCGGGCGACGGTACGGCCTCCGCGTCCAGCACCGGTCGGGCCGAGCCGATGAACTCCCGTAGCGCGGGGCCGTGTTCGACCCGGGCCGGGAAGACGTCCGAGGCGGTCCGACGGGCCAGCGCCGCCGTGTCCAGGGGCCGGTGCGCGGCGACGAGCACCGCGTTGCCGAACCGGCGTCCACGCAGCACACCCGGCTCGGCGATCAGCACCAGCTCCTCGAACACGGCCGCGAACGTGGCGAGTTGGGAGCGGAGGAAGGCGAACGGCGCGGCGTCGGCGAGATTGGCCAGATAGACGCCGCCCGCCCGCAGCACGCGCTCGGCCTCACGCGCATAGTCGAGCGAGGTGAGGTGCGCGGGGACCCGGGAGCCGCCGAAGACATCGGCGATCAGCACGTCCGCCGTGTCGTCGGGGGCCGATTCCAGCCAGGTTCGGGCGTCGGAGGGGTGCAGGGCGATGCCGGCGCCGTCCGGGACCGGCAGCCGTTCGGTGACCAGGGCCAGCAGCCCCCGGTCGGCCTCGATGACGTCCTGCCGCGAACCCGGCCGGGTCGCCGCCACGTACCGGGGCAGGGTGAGCGCGCCGCCGCCGAGATGCACCACGTCCAACGGCCGGCCCGGCTCCGCCACGGCGTCCAGCACGTATCCGAGCCGCCGGGCGTACTCGAACTCCAGATGCGTCGGCTCGTCCAGGTCGACGTACGACTGCGGCGCCCCGTCGACCGTGAGCAGCCAGGCCCGCGCCCGGTCGACGTCCGGCATCAGCTTCGCGGTGCCGTGGTCGGTGGTGCGGACGACGGGTATGGGTTCGCTCACTCCCCCATTGTGCCCACTCCCCCATTGTGCCGGTGCCGACCGCGCATCGGACCGGGCCCGGCCCGGCGCGGGACCGCTTCG
>NZ_JBSGBN010000317.1:0-1030 GCF_053601275.1 Streptomyces sp. NPDC004752
CGCTCGGCGCCGCCGGGTTCTCCTGCGACGGTGTGCTGCTGCAGTCGTCGCGGCTCGCGCCGCTGCCGGGTGAGGTGACCCGGCTGGCCGCGACCAATCCCGTGTTCCTGCTGTGGGGCGAGCGGCCCCGCGCGAGTGTCGAAGGAGTTGCTCAGTGATCGGCCTCATTTCCGCCACGGCGGCGGGGACGGTGGCACGCGACCGGCTGGCCGCGGCCTGGCCGGAGCGCACCCGGGTGTACGACGGCCCGGTCAAGGACGCCGTACGCGCCGCGTTCGCGGAGTGCGAGCAGTTGGTGTGCTTCCTGGCGACGGGAGCGGTGGTGCGGCTGATCGCCCCGCTGCTCGGCGACAAGGCGGCCGACCCGGGCGTGGTGTGCGTGGACGAGGGCGGCCGGTTCGCCGTGTCGCTGGTCGGCGGTCACGGTGGCGGCGCCAATGAACTCGCCCGCGAGGTGGGTGAGTTGCTGGGTGCACGGCCGGTGGTGACGACCGCCACGGACGCGGTGGGCGTGCCCGGCCTGGACACCCTCGGCCTGCCGGTCGAGGGCGCCGTCGCGGCCGTCTCACGGGCGCTGCTGGACGGCGCGCCGGTCGCCCTGGACGCCGAGGTGACCTGGCCGCTGCCGCCGCTGCCGGTCGCCGCCGAGGGGGCGTACACGATCCGGGTGACTGACCGGGACGTCGCACCCGGCCCGCGTGAGGTGGTGGTGCGCCCGCCGACGCTGGTGGTCGGCGTCGGCGCGTCCCGAGGCGCCCCGGTCGAGGAGGTACTGGCGCTGGTCGCGGACGCGCTGCGGGACGCCGGTCTTTCGGCCGCGTCCGTCGCCGAACTCGCCACCGTGGACGCCAAGTCCGAGGAGCCGGGCATCGTGGCCGCCGCGGAACGGCTCGGTGTGCCCCTGGTGATCTGCCGTGCCGAGGAGTTGGCGCGCGTCGAGGTGCCGAACCCGTCCGCCGCGCCGCTCGCCGCCGTCGGCACCCCGTCCGTCGCGGAGGCCGCCGCCCTGCGGCGCGGCGCGGAACTCCTC
>NZ_JBSGBN010000318.1:0-1028 GCF_053601275.1 Streptomyces sp. NPDC004752
GCACTGGCTCGGGAGCTACACCTTCGACATCAGTCGATCCTCCTTCGGTGAGTCCGCTCTTCTCAAGCGGCTTTCGTGTCGCACGATCTGGTTCAGCCACGAGGATCCGACTGGGGTGAAATGGAAGTGTACGTGCGGGTTTTTCGCCAGCCACGCCTTCACGTCCGGGGTGGTGTGCGTGGACAGGTTGTCCAGGACGACATGGATCTCCTTCCCTGTATGCGGCTCAACGGCCTTCTTCAGGAACGCCAGGAAGCTCGCGCCGTTCCGGTTCGGCTTGCACTCGCCCAGAACCTCACCGGTCGTGACGTTCAGCGCGGCGAACAGATTCGTGGTGCCGTGCCGGACGTAGTCGTGGGTGCGCTGCTCGGTAACCGCGAAGGCCACCGGCAGCACCGGCTGGGTCCGGTCCAGGGCCTGCACCTGCGTCTTCTCGTCGACCGACAGCACCACGGCGCCACCGGGCGGGGCCAGGTACAAACCGACGACATCGGCGGCCTTCTCCGCAAACGCCGGGTCTTTCGAGATCTTGAAGGTGCCCAACCGGTGCGGCCTCAGATTCTCCTCACGCCAGATGCGGGCAACGTAATACCAGGACACCGAAATGCCCTCACGCCGCCTCACGTAGTCGGCCAGCGTCCGCGTCGACCAGTGCGAGAGCCCGGAATCCGCTGGCGGGGACATCCTTGTCAAGGCGATCACCCGGGCCCGCACCCGAGGCGGCACCTGAGTTCGCGGCCCGCCCGGCGTTTGTCCTCCAGCCCGGCCAAACCCCGCTCGGCATAGCGGGCCTTGCAGCGGTCCACCGTCAACGGTGCCACACCGGCAAGCTCGGCGATGTCCTTGCGACGCCGCCCCTCGGCACACCACAACACGATCCGTGCACGAAGCGCCACGAGAGCCGGCGCAATCCGCGAACCCGCCAACTCCCTTAGAGGATGTCTCACGTGGTGATGTGGTGAGCTGGGGCATCATTGCTGCTTGTGGGTGTCGATCTGTCGCAACGGCTGGTTCCTGACGGTCTGTGG
>NZ_JBSGBN010000319.1:0-1026 GCF_053601275.1 Streptomyces sp. NPDC004752
TGACGTCCACCAGGACTTTGCCGACCGCGCGGCTCTCGACCGCGCGGTGCGCGTCGGCGGTTCGGTCGAGGGGAAAGCGGATCAGCGGCAGGCCGTGCTCCTCGCCGACCGGCAGCGCGCCGTCGCGCACCGCGGCGGCGACGTCTTGGGCGGCCGCGGCGTGTGCCTGCGGACCGGCCGTGTAGAGCACCAGGAACTGGAGGCGTGTGTTCAGCACCATGTTCTGCAGCACGTTCAGTTCGACCGGCTTGCCCCCGTCGTTGGCGTAGGTCGAGATCGTGCCACGGGTTCGCAGCACGGCCAGGTCCAGTGCGAGGTTCGTGCCCAGCGCCACCTCTGCGACGATGTCGACACCGTCGGGGGCGACATTGCGGATCTCGGAGGCCGGGTCGCCCTCGCGGTAGTTGATCACGTGGTGGGCTCCGGCGGCGGTGGCCAGCCTGGCTTTCTCCGGGCTGCTGATCGTGCTGATTACGGTAGCTCCGGCCCACCGGGCGAGCTGGATCACCGCGTGCCCGACCGCTCCGGCCCCGCCCGCGGCGAGCACCACCTTCCCGTCAAGTGCCCCGGCCCGCAGCCGACGCGGCCCGTCCTCGGCGACGGTGAGCGCACGGTGCGCGGTCAATGCGGGGACTCCGAGTGCGGCGCCGACGTCGAAGCCGGCCTCGTCGGGCAGCGGCACGGCCTGGCCGGCGGGCACGACGGTGAACTCGGCGGCGGTGCCGGTGGGCCGCCCGGCGGCCGCCATGAACAGCCAGACCCGCTGACCGACCCGGCTCTGGTCGACACCCTCACCGACAGCGTCGATCGTGCCGGCGCCGTCGAGGTGCGGGGTGATCTCGGAAAAGTGTTTGGGATGGCCGACGCCGGAGCGCGCCTGCCAGTCGGTCGGGTTGACCCCGGACACGGCGACCCGGACGCGAACCTCGCCGGCGCCGGGCGCCGGCAGGTCACGGTCGACGAGCCGGAGAACGTCGGGGGCACCGTTGTCGCGGTAGATGATGGCCTTCATGATCCGTCCTTGGA
>NZ_JBSGBN010000320.1:0-1022 GCF_053601275.1 Streptomyces sp. NPDC004752
CGGATAAGGAGTCGGGCGTCAACAGCATCGCCGCACACTGTGAAGGGTTCGCCGCAATGCCCCAGCCGTTCACCTGCAGTTCGATGCCCTACGAGTGACCATCGGTGTTTTCGCTGGACGCCGGCGATCTGCCAGAAGGGGGGCGAAGATCGTTTCCTACGAGGAGGCAGATCTGGCGGAGTTGGCCGCCGCGTGCTCGTTCGCACGGGGGCTCCGAGGTAGGGCGAGCCCGGAGTCCTGACGACAACGACTTCCTCCCGCACCACAGCGCGCGCCGCGGAGTCGATGTCGGCCAGGTAGGTGGCCACCTCACGGAAGAAGACCCGGATGAAGAGCTCGGTCAGCCGCCCGTCCAGGCTGAACTTCTCCGCCACCCAGGAAGCGGCATACCGCAACGGCATCGTCAGCACCCCCTGGGCGACGGGCCGGGGCGCCCCCAGTTCCGCCAGCCAAGCCGCTGTCAGCCCCCTGGCTGGCGGCTCCTGCAGCTCGTCCGTGTCTTGCGGGCCCTGAACGACGGGACCGGGATAGAGGAGGTGTGCGTAGTAGGCGAAGTTGAGGGTAAGGCGGGCTGTCTCGACTCCCATTCCGTCGGCGAGGTGGCGCGTCCAACTCTGGATGTGTCTCGCGCGTACGTCCTCGGCCGTGGCACGGGGGTCGCGGTATCCCACGCCGTGGACGGCCACGACGGCCAAAGGTTCACCGCTGCTACTGCTCATCGAAGTCTCCTGAAGACCGGTTGCACACTGAGGGCGATGACTTCATTTCCCATGCCGAGTACGACCGTGCCGTCCGCGGTGATCGTCGCGCACTTTGCCGCGTGGGGGAGCGTAAGGGTCGTCAGGCACGATGCACTGTTCACGTCCCACACCCGCAACGTGGGGTCGTCGCCAGCGGTGACGGCGATGGGGCGGCCGTTCACCACCGCTAGGTTCTGTTTCCTGGATCATGTTCGGAGCCAGATGACCAGGGCCGCGACGGTGACAGTTCCGAGGTAGACGTAGGCGCGTCTGTCGTAGCGG
>NZ_JBSGBN010000321.1:0-1002 GCF_053601275.1 Streptomyces sp. NPDC004752
GCCGGCGCGAACACCGTTGCCGATCACCTGCGGGTGCTGGATGCCGCGCTCGCGCAGATACCCGGCTCCTCCCAGGCCAAGATCCTGGTGCGGGTCGACGGTGCCGGTGCCACGCACGGCCTGCTCAAGCGCCTTCAGGCGCTGAACACGACGCGGCGCACGGTCCGCTACACCGTCGGCTGGACGATCACGCCCGAGGACGAACGTGCCATCGCCCGCCTTCCCGAAGCCGCCTGGGAAACCTCCCTGCGACAGGATGGCGAGGTCCAGGAGGGCTACTTCGTCGCCGAGCTGACCGGGTTGAGCACTCGTGAGGGCTGGCCCAAGGGCATGCGGCTGATCGTCCGCCGCGTCAAGCCCTCCCGCCGCCACCTGGGGAAGCTGACCGCGTTCGAGCAGAAGACCGGCTGGCGCTACTCGATCACCGCAACGAACATCCGGCACATGGGCCACATCGCGGGAACCCACCAAGTGCAGTTCCTCGACGTCCTCCACCGCGATCACGTCGAGGTCGAAGACCGCGTGCGCACCAACAAGGCGATGGGACTGGCGAACCTGCCGTCCAAGTCCTGGGAAACGAACGCGAGCTGGATGCTCGCCGCGAACCTCGCCGCCGATCTCGACGCCTGGCTGCGGCTGCTGACCCTCCACGACCAAGAGGACCTCGCCGACGCCGAGCCGGACACGATGCGCTTCCGCCTCTACCACCTGCCCGCCCGCCTCGCCCACCACGCACGCCGCCGCCACCTGCGCATCGAACGGACCTGGCCCTGGGCCGAGACATTCACGACCAGCTGGAAGCGGATCAACAACCTGCCGGCCGCCACCTGACGACCAGCCTCCGCCCCAACGCACACCGAGAGGAGGAAGGCGGCAGCCTCCGGGCCCGTGGAACCCGGCGCACCCCGCAGCGACACGCGACGGCCCGCCCTCACACAGCGAGGGACAATACGGGTGAACCACCTGGCCACCCAACGACCAAACCCCACCGAAGAATCGAGG
>NZ_JBSGBN010000322.1:0-1000 GCF_053601275.1 Streptomyces sp. NPDC004752
TGAGCTGTTGCCAGCAATGATCGGTGGCGCTCCGTGACCACATCATGCGGTGCGGCTCTTCTCGAAGTGGAATAGGGCCAGGGCCGCGGCGACGACGGCGCCGATCCGCCACGGATCGAGGCTGACGTGCCGCAGGGCCTTGAAGCGGGTCTTCAGGTCGGCGTTGGCCTTCTCTGCCATGGCCCGGATCGCACCGACGACCTTGTTGAACTGCCTTTGGTCCACGGTGAGTTCGCCTCCCCTGGGCTTCCTGTGCGGCATGCGGAAGTTGGCCGGGCCGCCCTCGTAGCCGGTGTCGGTGATGATCAGCGGGCAGCCGTCGGCGGCTGCCATGCCGAGTGCGTCGAGCAGGCCGTGGGTGCGTGCTGCGGACATGTCGTGTTCGCGGCCGGGACGGACCTGGGAGGTCCAGATCGGGAAGCCGTCCGGGGAGGACAGGACCTGGATGTTGCCGCCGTGCCGCTTGTGCTTTCCGCTCCACCACAGATCGACGCCCTTGGTGGGGCCCGGGACGTGGCAGGCGTCGGTCTCGATGAGAGTCCCGTCCAGGAGCAGATGACCGTGGCCGACGGCCTTCGCGGCGGCCAGGGCCTGTTCCAGGGTGGGGGCCCGTACCTTCAGCACGTCGATCCCCTCGTGCAGGTAGCGGTAGCAGGTGCGCGTCGACAGTGCGTTGTCGCAGGCGAGTTGGGTGATGCGGGTGCCGTCGACGAACCAGCGCAGCACCAGGACCGCCTGGCGGAACGGGGTCAGCAGCCGGGTCTTGCTGCGGGTGCGGCGCCGCTGACGCTCGGCGGCCAGCAGGCCGGAGACGTACCAGACGGTCTCCCGGTCGAAGGTGAGAGTGGCGATGTATGTGACACTGGCCGACAAGCGAAGCCTCTGGTGCGTGGACTTGATCTTGGTCGACTTGTTCCTACCAGGGGCTTTGCTGCTGTCCGCACGCGGCCTCGCTCGCCCTACTCACGCACCGCCACGGCTCGTTGCTGGCAACAGCTCA